>NZ_JARUHH010000020.1:0-58760 GCF_043558025.1 Fictibacillus sp. UD | reverse complement strand
GCGTTCATCCTGAGCCAGGATCAAACTCTCCATAAAAGTGTTTGTCTTGCTCGATTTTAAAACTGACGGAATTAATTTAATTCCTTACCTATTTCTTTTGTTCAGTTTTCAAAGAACTGTGTGTTTCTAGCTTGCCGCTCGTTTTGGCGACTTTATTAGATTACCATGTCGCAACCCTCATTGTCAACAGCTTTTTTCAAAAACTTTTAATCGTTTAAGTAAAGCTTTCAACATGTCAGTATTCCTTGCGACGAAGAATAATATACCACCATTTTCGCTCTTGTACAATAGTTTTAACGAATAAAAGTTAACTTTTATTTAAGCCATTATACAGTTATAACGCATTCTACTAGATAAGCGTATCAATAAGTTGCAGCCATACAAGATATAGTGAAATGATATTTCATCAAATACACCTTCATTATATTTCTCATTTTCTAAAATCCTATACTCAAAACGCCAGACAAAACAAAAAGCCAGCAATGTGCTGGCTTTTGCGAATCAATTACTTTTCTGAATGACGCATTTGCGGGAATAAAAGGACATCACGGATAGAAGGTGAGTTTGTTAGCAGCATAACAAGACGATCGATTCCAATCCCTAGACCGCCTGTTGGAGGCATTCCGTACTCAAGCGCCTCTACAAAGTCTTCATCCATCATATGTGCTTCGTCGTTTCCTTCAGCACGTTCTTTTAGCTGCTCTTCAAAACGTTCACGCTGATCGATCGGATCATTAAGCTCTGAGAATGCATTTGCATGCTCACGTCCGACAATAAATAACTCAAAACGATCTGTGAAACGCGGATCTTCCGGATTCTTCTTCGCTAGAGGTGAGATTTCAACTGGGTGACCGTACACGAATGTAGGCTGAATCAGTTTTTCCTCAACAAAGTGCTCGAAGAATTCATTTACAACATGGCCATAAGACATGTTGTCTTTTACAGGTACTTTATGTTCTTTTGCTAAAGCACGTGCTTCTTCGTCTGTCATTTCTGGCCAGAAGTCTACACCAGCGGCTTCTTTAATCGCATCAACCATGTGTACTCTTTTCCAGCGCGGCTTAAGATCTACTTCGTAGTCGCCATACGTTACAGTAGTTGAACCTAGAACATCCTCTGCGATATGGGCGATCAAGTTCTCGGTTAACTCCATAATATCAAGGTAATCCGCATATGCTTCATATAGCTCGATCATCGTAAATTCAGGATTATGACGAGTTGATACCCCTTCGTTACGGAATACACGGCCGATTTCATAAACCTTTTCAAGTCCGCCTACAATTAGACGCTTTAAGTGAAGCTCGATTGCGATACGCATATAAAGCTCCATATCAAGCGCATTATGATGCGTGATAAACGGACGTGCAGATGCTCCACCTGGAATAGAGTGCATTGTAGGTGTTTCTACTTCTAAATAACCATTATCATCTAAATAGCGTCGCATAGAACGAATGATCTTAGAACGAGAAATAAAAGTATCCTTAACTTCTGGATTCATAATCAAATCCACATAACGTTGACGATAACGCTGTTCAACGTCTTTTAAACCGTGGAACTTATCCGGAAGCGGGCGCAAGGATTTTGTAAGAAGCCGAAAATCTTTCGCTTTAATCGAAAGTTCTCCTACTTTCGTTTTGAAAACTAATCCTGTTACACCTACCCAGTCACCGATATCAATCGTATTAAATAGTTCGTATTGCTCTTCACCGACTGCATCTAATCTTACATAGATTTGAATCTTGCCTGTTAGATCTTGAATATGAGCGAATCCTGCTTTACCTTTTCCGCGTTTGGTCATAATACGGCCAGCAAGGGTAACTGAGATTTCTTCGCTATCTAATTCTTCTTTTTCTTTTTCTCCGTATTCAGACACAAGGTCACTTGCTGTATGTGTACGGTTATACTTTGTACCAAAAGGGTCTACTCCTTTTTCTGTTAGAGCAGCTAACTTTTCTCTTCGTACGCGCAGCAAATCATTTAATTCTAATTCCTGACTCATGGGAACACTCCTAGCTTTAGCAGTTTTGAATATCTATTATGGTATAAGTTAAGTTCTCGCCTAAAGGAACAACAACAGTAAATGTTGAATGAACGGCTTTCCCTATTGCAGCTTTTGCGATCGGGGACTGGACAGATATGAGATTTTCACGAGGATCCGCTTCAAAAGGATGAACGATTGTGTAGGTATACCTTTCCTTATAAACAGTGTCCTCTATTGTAAGAACAGAGCCTGGTTCTACAAAGTCTCCCGCTTCTCTTACAATCGGCCATGTGACGGATCGAGCTAAGATATCCGTTATCTCGGCCATTCGTGACTGAATGAATTCTCTTTCTGGAGATTGCCTGCATTCCTTTTTGCGTTTTAATAGGTATTGTAATTCTTGTTCTAGATTCCTGGTGCCTTCTTGGGTGAGTTTAAGCATAGCCATATGCCATTCCTCCTCAATCATTATAAAAGAAAACACCAGATGTTTGTTAATTAAGCAAACAACAGCCAGTCATCTGATGATCTGGCTGTATTTTGCTAGCTTTAGCTGATTTTTTGCAGTTCTTCAATTTGCTCTACATAACCAAACAATAGTTTACTCATGCCATCACGAGTAGTCATCTGGTTGATCTCATTTCGGACAGAACCTGTTTGCGGCAAACCTTTTAGATACCATGCTGCGTGTTTTCTCATCTCTCTTGCAGCAACATCTTCACCTTTTAGTTCGATCAAACGGTCCATATGAAGCATGCAGATTTCCATCTTTTCGCGAGCAGTAGGTTCTGGAGCGATTTCTCCGTTTTGCAGATATTGAACGGTACGATAAAGCATCCAAGGGTTGCCTAGAGCCGCTCTTCCGATCATCACACCATCTACTCCGTATTTGTCCAAATGCTCTTTCGCTTCTTGAGGTGTAGAAATATCACCATTACCGATTACAGGAATCGATACGGTCTTCTTCACTTCACCGATGATGTCCCAGTCTGCTGTTCCTTCGTACATTTGAACACGTGTACGCCCGTGCACAGCTACTGCAGCACCACCAGCACGTTCGACGGCTTGAGCGTTCTTCACTGCATAAATGTGATCTTCATCCCATCCGATCCGCATTTTTACAGTGACTGGTTTTTGAACGGCATCAACAGTCGCAGCTACCATCTCATAAATCTTGTCTGGGTCTAGAAGCCATTTTGCTCCTGCATCACATTTTGTGATCTTCGGAACCGGGCATCCCATGTTTATATCGATAATGTCTGCGTTTGTATGTTTATCAACGTATTTAGCAGCAGCAACCAGAGATTCACGTTCTCCGCCAAAGATCTGCAGACTAAGCGGTTTTTCGCGTTCATCTACATAAAGCATCTTTAGGGATCTTTCATTCTCATGTAAAATTCCTTTGTCACTTACCATCTCTGCACATACGAGTCCCGCTCCGAACTCTTTGGCGATTAAACGGAATGCAGGGTTGCATACACCAGCCATCGGCGCTAGAACTACTTGGTTTTTCAGTGTAATATCACCGATTTTCAACATCCATATCACCTCATTTCGCTTGTTGGATTTGCTATCTATCTGCTTACTGTAACTCTTCAACGTTAATGCTGAACTGATTCGCTATTTTATGAAGCAAATCTACTTTGGGCTTTCGGCTGCCCCTTTCTACCTCGCCTAAAACGGATACTGAGATTCCTATGTCTTTTGCAAGCTGTTCTTGGGTATAGCCTTTTAATTTTCTGAACGCACGGATGCGTCTTCCGAGTCTGTCTTCTTCCATATGCGTACACCTTCTTTATCTCTTTGTTCGCAAAGGACTTGATGTAATGAAATTGTTTTCTCCGGATAAACATCATCAGGAGCAATTTCTCTTAGAGGTATGAGAACAAATGCCCTTTCAAGCATACGTGGATGCGGAATCGTTAACACTTCCGTCTGTATACTTACACTATTATACAATAAAATGTCAAGGTCTATTGTTCTCGGTCCCCACTTTTGAACTCGTTTTCGGTCCAGTTTCATCTCCACCTCTTGCAGTTTGCTCAAAAGCCCCTGTGGAGAAAGACTGGTTTTGAGTTTTAATGCCAAATTTAGAAACAACGGCTGATCTGTAACACCAACAGGGTCTGTTTCGTAGATAGATGAAACGGATTCGATAGATATCTCAGAGTACTCCTCTAAAAGTGAGATTGCTTTTGTAAGCAATTGCTCTCGATCCCCCATGTTGGAGCCAACTGACAAATAAGCGATATGGTTGTTCGCCATTTATGCGCGCCCTCTTGTGATCTCGACCGCCACCGATTCATAGTGACCAGGAATTGGGGGGTCTGGCTTTATAACTTTAATCGTTGCCTCATCAATTAAAGGAAACTTTGCAAGCAATGCTGCAGAGATCGATTCAGCTAATGTCTCCAAAAGCTTTACAGAGTCACCTTCCACGATTTCTTTAACAGCTCCGTATACCTCACCGTAGTTGACCGTATAGTTCAGTTCATCTGAAAGTCCAGCTTTTGATAAGTCCATAGACAACACTGCGTCCACGTTAAAACGCTGTCCAAGCTTTTGCTCTTCTGCAAAGACTCCGTGGTAGCCGTAAAATTTCATACCGTTCACATATATTTTATCCATGAGATAGCGCTCCTTTACCGAGCATGATATCCATCATTTTTGCCATTCTGCTTATTTCCTTTACATCATGAACACGTACGATTGAACAGCCTCTCTCAATTCCAAGGCAAACTGTTGCGCCTGTTCCTTCCACTCGTTCTTCTACCGGAAGATCCAGTGCCTTGCCGATCATTGATTTTCGTGAAGTTCCTAATAAAACAGGATAGCCCATCTCTGCGATTTCATTCAATCTTCTTATCGTTTCAAGGTTTTGCTTAAACGTTTTAACAAAACCAACACCCGGATCCAAGATGATATTCTCAGGATTGACTCCCGCCTTAACGGTAATAGCAATGCTGTGCTCTAAGTCTGCAATGACATCCGGCATAAATTCTTGATAGTTCGTATCAAATCGATTATGCATCAAGATTACCGGTACATTCGTATCGGCCATTACTTTCGGCATGTCAGGGTCAAATTTTGCTCCCCAAACGTCATTAATGATATGAGCACCTGCTTTTACCGCTTGATAGGCCGTCTCTGCTTTATATGTGTCGATGGATAATGGAACATCCACCTCATTTTTTAATGCTTCAATCACTGGAATAACGCGCTCCAGCTCTTGATCGAGCGGTACCTTTTGAGCTCCAGGTCTTGTGGATTCGCCGCCAATATCAATCATATCAGCACCATCCATCACCATTTGCTTCGCGTGGGCAACGGCTTGTTCAATCCGATTGTGATGTCCGCCATCTGAAAACGAATCAGGTGTGACATTTAGAATCCCCATCACATATGTCTTTTTTGAAAAATCCAGTACGTATTCGCCACAATTAAGCCTAGCCTGTTTTAATAACATTTCATTCATGGAGAATCTATCCTTTCAAAAATACATCAAATACTTCGGAGTTGTTTTTTTGTATGTTCGTTATAAAGTCTTCTGTACAGATCGAAAATTTCACCTTCAGCACCAGGGAACTCTTTATCTTGAAACTTGTTCACTGGTACGAGTTCTTGGATCGAGTTCGTAAGGAAAATTTCATCCGCTTCAACTAACTTCTCTATTTTATAATTCCCTGTTTCAAAAGGAATGTTCAGAATATGTGATGCTTTCATTACCCATTTTCGAGTGATGCCTTCTAAAATGCCTGTAGAAGTCCCAGGTGTAAAGAGCTTGTTATCACTGTACCAAAATAAGTTCGACACCGTTCCTTCGCTGATGTATCCTTCTTGTGTTAAAAAAACACCTTCTTGATTCACAGCGGAAAGTTCTCTCTTGCCAAGAATGCTGTTTAAATAATGATGTGATTTTAGCCTCTTCTCACCCTCTGGTGTATTGCGCACCGTTTTTAACGGAATCAGTTCTTTTTCAGAAATGGTGCTGCTTTCAATGAGAGGTTTAGTATATAGAATTACGGCAGGTTTTTCGTAAGGAAGAGTCTGTAGCCCGATATCCCCCACACCCGCTGAAACATTCAATCTAAAGTAAGCATCATCCATCTCATTTTTGCGCAGCAGCGTTTTTACCATTTCTATTACGGTATCCGTATCAAGCTCTAAGTAAATATTCAGCTCTTTTAGAGCTTCATGCAGCCTAGTCAAGTGTTCATTAATCAAAAAAGGGAAGCCGCCATACGTTCTGAACGTTTCGAACGCACCCAAGCCGTACATGAATCCGTGATCGTACGGCGAGATGACTGCTTCTTCTTTAGAAACTACTTTTCCATTTAAATAGATGTACATGATGCTTTTTTACCTTTATAAAAATCGATAAAGTTTCGTAAAAGTTTCTTGCCGTCTTCCGTTAAAATTGACTCCGGATGATATTGTACGCCTTCAATCGGAAGTTCTTTATGACGGATTCCCATGATTTCTCCTTCTTTCGTCCAAGAAGAAATCTCAAAGCAATCAGGTAGCGTTTCTCTTTTAACGATTAGGGAATGATAGCGTGTCGCGGGAAACTCTTGCGCTAATCCTTCATAAACCGTTTTGCCGTCATGAAGAACCGGGGATACTTTTCCGTGCATCAATCGTTCTGCACGTACCACGTCTCCTCCGAATACTTGAGCAATCGACTGGTGACCTAAACAAACACCAAAAATCGGGATTCTTCCGGCAAAGTATGAAATAGCTTCTAAGCTTATACCCGCTTCATTTGGTGAACAAGGTCCTGGAGAAATCATTAAGAATTCAGGATCCAGTTGCTCAATTTCTTCTATCGTTATCTCATCGTTTCGTTTTACGACAAGCTCCTCACCCATCTCTCCTAAATACTGAACGAGGTTGTACGTAAAAGAATCGTAGTTATCAATCATTAAAATCATCTCGTCTCTTCTCCTCTCATGTGCTGTGTGTTAAACCAAAATTGACCCGAGCTCACTTTGCTCTTTGGCACGCCACAACGCCTCTGCTTTTTTTAAACTCTCTTTGTATTCACTTTCAGGTATGGAGTCAATCACAATCCCGGCACCCGCTTGAACGTGTGCAGTTTCATTTTGACATACCATCGTTCGAATTGCGATATTCATTTCGGTATCACCGTTAAAACCGATCCAGCCCATGCTTCCTGTGTAAACACCTCTTCGTACAGGTTCCAACTCCTCAATGATTTCCATCGTTCTCACTTTTGGAGCGCCGGTGATTGTACCACCTGGGAAGGTCGCTTTTATACAATCAAACGCATCACACTCTGGCCTTAATGTACCAATCACATTAGAGACGATATGCATCACGTGCGAATACCTCTCGATCACCATAAACTCGTCCACATTTACGCTGCCATAAACAGAAACCTTACCAAGGTCGTTTCGTTCAAGATCGACGAGCATCACATGTTCAGCACGTTCCTTTTCATTTTGAATCAACGTGTTCGCAAGCTCCAGATCTTCTTCTTCCGTTCTCCCGCGCGGACGTGTGCCTGCAATTGGCCGGGTACTCACACGATCACCTTTTTTCTTCACTAAAAGTTCAGGCGAAGCACTAACAAGCTGAAAGTCAGGGGTATGCAGATATCCCATATACGGTGACGGGTTAATTCTTCTTAATTCTTCATATATGTGAATCGGTGATGTTCGCAGCGCTTTTGACTGACGAACAGACAAGTTCACTTGGAACACGTCGCCTTCAGAAATGTAATCTTGAATCTTTTTGACCGCGTCTACAAAAACGTCTTCTGTCATTGATACGTGCTTAAAATCATCTATAGGAAAGCTCTGACTATCTTGTTGAATATCCCGAGCAGACAGCGGAGCTTCCCACATTTCTTTAAAAGCACGAAGCTTGTCCAAATGATAAGGGTCATTCTTCTCTTTCCCTAGAACAAAGATCCAAAGTTTGTTTGTTTCATGATCGTAGACGAAAACATCTTTAAACAACAGAAAATACAAGTCAGGTAACTGCAGATCATCTTCTGAAGTAACAGGCAGTTTCTCAAACTCACGTGTAAGGTCATAGCTTAAATATCCGATCGCCCCGCCTGTAAAGTCAGGAAATCCTTCTACTCGTTCTACTTCAAAATCTTTAAACCAGTTTTGAAACTGCTCATATACCGGACCGTTTAAAACCGTCGAGCCTTCATCCGTTTGTATGGTTAATTCATTATGTTTACCAGTGACTTCAGCGAAAGGAGAAAGTCCGATGATGCTGTACTTTCCTGTTCTACCGCTCTCCAACAAAACGTGGCGAGGTTCAGTCGCTGCTAAGAATTTATATTTATAAAACCACTCTTCTTTAGAAAGGTGTATACATGAATGCATGACATGCCATTTGTTGTTCATCCCCATACGGTCACTCTCCCAAAAATCTTCTGCTTACATTGTACATGAGGTGTTTCAGTTTGGCACATCTTTCTCCCAATTTCCTGCATTTACATGGGTTTTATCACCATTTAAAAAGCCTTAGTTAAGCCTTGTTGCTTTGAAAGAGGTCGATTTCCGTTTCAGGTGCTCGCTTTCCGCGGGGCAGACGGTGAGCCACATTCGTTCGTGTCACTCTTAAGTGTCTCACCTGCCCACCTGTCCCGCAGGAGTCTCCCACCTTTCACTACAATCCCCTTGCAATGAAGAGAAAACAAAATATATAATCTTGTGAGAAATAACTCATCAAAAAAAAGCCCCCAATAGGGAGCCCGCAAAATGATTAATCTTCAAACTGGTACAACGGTGTACTTAAGTAACGCTCGCCGTTACTTGGAATAATGGCTAATACCTTTTTGCCTTTGCCTAGCTTCTTAGCGACTTTTAGCGCTGCTGAGATTGCTGCACCTGATGAGATACCGCCTAACAGACCTTCTTCACGTGCTGCTTTTCTTGCCCATTCAAACGCTTCGTCATTTGAGATCGTTAACACTTCATCGTAAATGTCAGTTTTTAAGATATCAGGAACAAAACCTGCGCCGATTCCTTGAATTTTGTGCGGTCCTGGTTTACCTCCAGATAATACAGGAGAATCCGTTGGTTCTACAGCGTATATCTTTAAATCTGGATACTTCTCTTTTAATACCTGCCCTGCACCCGTAATCGTACCACCCGTTCCGATTCCAGAAACAAATGCGTCTAGCCCATCTGGAAATTGTGATAATATCTCTTGCCCTGTCGTATCTCTATGAATAGCAGGGTTCGCTTCATTCTTAAACTGCTGCGGCATGAAGTAGCCATTTTCTTTCGCTAACTCTTCTGCTTTTCTAATCGCTCCGCCCATTCCTTCAGGACCTGGCGTTAAAACAAGGTCCGCTCCATACGCTCTAAGCAGGTTTCTTCTTTCTAAACTCATTGTTTCAGGCATTACGAGGACCGTTTTATAACCCTTTGCAGCAGCAACCATCGCCAAACCGATTCCTGTGTTTCCGCTTGTTGGCTCTACAATCGTATCTTCCGCTTTTAATTTTCCGTTCTTTTCCGCATCTTCAATCATCGCTAATGCGATACGGTCTTTTACACTGCTTCCCGGATTCATAAACTCTAATTTTAGATACACATCTGCCATATCCTCTGTTGTAATACGATTCAATTTAACAACAGGTGTCTGACCAATCAATTCTGTTACGGATTGCGCCACTCTTGCCATTTGCCATCACTCCTAAAACCGAGTATTTTTATTGGATTAATTGTAGCAACCCTGGAAATACCCTGTCAATTTTATTGCACACGTAAGTTATCTATTACAATGGTACGCAGAATTCTTCTTTTCATGTATAAAACAAAACCCGGAAAAATTCCGGGTTTAGGATTTTGCTTGATCCAGCAAGCTTTGAAGTTCTTCTTTTGAAAAGATATAAGTCGCATTACAGAACTGACAATTTGTTTCCGCTTGGCCGTCTTCTTCTATTATATCAGTGATCTCTTGCTCACCAAGACTGACGATTGCCTGTCCAAAACGCTCATGTGAGCACGTACATTGAAAACGTACTGGAGATTTTTCTAAGATTTGAACTTGATCTTCTCCTAAAAGCTCAAATAAGATTTCCTCTGGTGTCATTCCTTTTTCGATCAAACGTGAGATCGGTGGGATCGCGTTGATTCTCTCTTCTAGAAGATCAACGATTGTATCTGACGCATTCGGCATGACTTGAACAATAAACCCGCCAGATGCTTTGATCGAATTATCCGGATTCACGAGAACTCCTACACCTACTGCAGAAGGCACCTGTTCAGATGAAGCAAAGTAATACGTAAAGTCTTCTCCAAGCTCACCTGAAACCATCGGCACTTGTCCCGTAAACTTCTCGCGCATGCCGATGTCTTTAAGAACAGATAAATATCCGTCCTTACCGACCGCTCTTGCTACATCCAGTTTCCCATTGCTGTTCAGTTCAAAGTGTGTGTGCGGATTTGTAACATAGCCTCGTGTCTCACCTTTTGTATTGCTGTCTACGATGATTACGCCGATCGGCCCACCGCCTTCGATCTTAACTGTGATGTTGTTGTCTTCGCCTTTTAGCATCATGCCCATCATCGTTGACGCCGTCATCGCTCGTCCTAGTGCGGCCGATGCTGTTGGCCATGTGTCATGTCTTCTTTGCGCTTCACTTACCATCTCTGTTGAGGAGATCGCATAAGCACGAATCTGCCCGTCAAAAGCCAGTGCTTTTATTAAATAATCATTCATCGAACTCATCCTTTAACCGTTCTTATTTTTATCGTAAATAAGTAAAAGACCTTTTAATGTCAAAAATGGATCAACGTGATCGATCACGTTGCTTTCCGCTGCAATTAAATTCGCAAGCCCGCCGGTTGCGATAACTTTTGGCTCAATCGAAGTTTGTTCCTTCATCCTTTTTACGATACCCTCTACTTGTCCTACATATCCATAAAGGATCCCTGCCTGCATCGCGTTAACGGTGTTCTTTCCGATTACGCCTTCAGGTTTTGCAATCTCAATACGAGGCAGTTTAGCCGCCTTTGTATAGAGCGCTTCTGTGGAAATATTGATTCCAGGTGCGATTGCGCCTCCCATGTACTGTTTATGTTCGTTGATATAACAGTACGTCGTAGCCGTGCCAAAATCGACAATTATAAGCGGTGCGTCATATTCATGAATCGCAGCAACCGCATTAACGATTCGGTCAGCCCCAACTTCTCTTGGGTTTTCGTACTTAATATTTAATCCCGTTTTAATACCTGGCCCTACAACTAACGGGCGCTGGTTAAAGTATTTTACACACATGCGCTCTAAAGCGAACATGATCGGAGGTACTACAGAAGAAATAATGATTCCTTCAATTTGCTCTTTATGGATATTAACGTGACGGAACAAATCGAGTATGAGCATGCCATACTCGTCTTCTGTTTTTTCACGTGATGTATGAATTCTCCAATGATGCTTTAATTCATCATTCTCATAGAGTCCTAAAACAATATTCGTATTTCCGACATCAAACACAAAAATCATGGAATTTGTCCCCGCTTCTTATCTTAAGTTTCTATAATAGTTATAACATAAAACGTATAGGAGTAAAGTATCCCGGCTTATTGCAATTATAAGTTGGATAATCTTTGGTGCTCTTGAAAGTGGTAGATTTCCGTTACAGGTGCTCGCTTTCCGCGGAGCAGGCGGTGAGCCACATTCGTACGTTTCACTTTTAAGTGTCTCACCTGCCCGCCTGTCCCGCAGGAGTCTCGCACCTTTCACTCCAATCCACCTGTCAGTGAAGAGAAAGAACAAAAAGACGAAAATCATAAGAGCTAAACCCTGTCAAAAAACAGATTCTAAAGGATTATCGCCAGAGAAACTTTCAAAAATACTTCACTGAATAGCTAATTGGAGCGGAAGGACGAGACTCCTGCAGGATGAGTGGGACAGGTGAGACCATTCAATGACGCAAGCGGCGAATGGGCTCACCGCACACCCTGCGGAAAGCGAGTCCTGCAGCGGAAATTAGCCTCTTTCAAGCATACGAAAACAGTCTACAAAAAAAGGACACCTCATCTCTGAGGCATCCTTTTAAATCTTAATCTTGCTTTGGCTCTTCATCTTTTTTGTTAAGTGTTACTTTAACATCATCAGATGGATTTGAAATCGTTTTTCTGTCAGGAAGCTGACCTGTCTTAACGAGTTCTTTGATTTGCTCTTCATCAAGCGTTTCTACAGTAAGCAATGTTTGAGCGATGATCTCTAACTTAGAATTGTGTTCAGTAAGGATCTGACGGCAGCGCTCGTAAGATTCTTTGATGATGCGCTGAACTTCTAAGTCAATCTCATGCGCGATTGCGTCACTATAGTTTTGCTCGTTATTGAAGTCTCTTCCTAAAAAGACTTGACCGCCTTGCGATGAACCGAACTGCATCGGTCCTAGACGTTCACTCATACCAAACTCAGTAACCATGCGGCGAGCAATTCCAGTCGCACGCTGGAAGTCATTATGAGCACCAGTACTTACTTCTTTGAACGTAATCTCTTCGGCAACACGGCCTCCAAGAAGTCCAACGATTTTATCTTCTAATTCAGGTTTTGTCATGAAGTAACGGTCCTCTTTAGGAAGCATTACTGTGTAACCACCAGCTTGGCCACGAGGGACAACGGTAACTTTATGAACAGTATCTGCACCTTCAAGAACTAAACCAATAACAGTGTGGCCCGCTTCATGGTAAGCTACAATGTTCTTTTCTTTTTCAGAAATCACACGGCTCTTTTTCGCAGGTCCTGCAATAACACGGTCGATCGCTTCATCAACGTCATCCATATCAATCTTTTTCTTATCAGAACGGGCAGCTACTAACGCCGCTTCGTTCAATAAGTTTTCAAGATCCGCACCAGAGAAACCTGGCGTACGCATTGCAATCGTTTTTAAGTTAACGTCTTCTGCAAGCGGCTTGTTACGTGCGTGTACTTGAAGTACCTCTTCACGTCCTTTTACATCTGGACGGTTAACCGGAATCTGACGGTCAAAACGTCCTGGACGAAGAAGGGCAGGATCTAGAATATCGGCACGGTTAGTTGCAGCGATGATGATGATACCTTCGTTTGCACCGAAACCGTCCATTTCAACTAACAATTGGTTAAGCGTTTGTTCACGCTCGTCATGGCCGCCGCCAAGACCAGCTCCACGCTGACGTCCAACTGCGTCAATTTCATCGATAAAAATGATACAAGGCGCATTTTTCTTTGCATTTTCAAACAAGTCACGAACACGTGATGCACCGACACCAACGAACATCTCAACGAAATCAGAACCTGAGATCGAGAAGAATGGAACGCCAGCTTCTCCTGCTACTGCACGTGCAAGAAGTGTTTTACCAGTACCCGGAGGTCCCACTAAAAGAACACCCTTTGGAATACGGGCACCTAAAGCAGAGAATTTACGCGGGTCTTTCAAAAATTCAACGACTTCAACTAGCTCTTGTTTCTCTTCATCTGCACCAGCTACGTCTTTAAACGTAACCTTTTTCTTTTCTTCGTTATACAGTTTCGCTTTGCTTTTCCCAAAGTTCATAACACGGCTTCCGCCACCTTGGGCCTGGTTCAACAAGAAGAAGAATAAGATAAAGATAATGACAAACGGAATAATTGAGGTGAAGAATGTCACCCAGCCACTTGTCTGTTCCTGCTGTTTAAATTCTACATTTGCAGAATCAGCAAGCTTTTCAACCTCAGCAAGTGTGTTACCTGTTAAAGGAGCGTTTGTCTGGAATACTTCTCCTTCTTTAGCTCCCTCTAGCTGGCCGCGAACAACATACACGCCGCCCTCAGGCTGGTAAACGATGCTTTCTACTTTGCCTGATTCAATGTACTTAGTCAGCTGGTCATAACGAATTTCTTTGACTTCATTGTTGTTGCCGTTGAAAAAGCTGACTACTCCAACTACAACTAAAAAGATTAATAAATAAAATATAGTATTACGGAAGATGCGATTCATTCCTTACCTCCTTAGGCGAACAATCAAATCTTATGCGGTTTTTTATTCTTACTTTTCGTAGATCTCTGGCTTTAACACGCCAATGTAAGGCAAGTTGCGGTACTTCTCAATGTAGTCTAATCCGTAACCAACAACAAAAGCATCAGGAACGATAAAGCCCGCAAGATCTGGCGCGATATCAACTTTTCGTCCTGTTGGCTTATCAAGCAAAGTTACAATCTTAACCGATTTCGCTTTGCGTGCCTTAAATAGTTGAACGAGATAGCTAAGCGTTAATCCACTGTCAATAATATCTTCTACAATGATAACGTCTCGACCTTCTAAGGAAGTATCTAAATCTTTAACAATTTTTACTTGACCGGAAGAAACGGTAGATGCACCATAGCTGGAAACTGCCATTAAATCGATCTCGAGATGGATATCCATTCGTTTAATCAGGTCTGCCATAAAAGGTAGAGCACCTTTTAGAACCCCAATTACTAATGGAAAACTATCCTTATATTCCTCAGAGAGCTCTTTTCCAAGTTCTTTGATCTTGTTTTGAATAGCTTCTTCGGATATAAGTGTTTCTAAAATTTCATCATGCATGTTCAACAAGCCTCCTAGACGTCATGGCGATTTTTTTGAAAGCGTAAAATAACCCAATGTTCAGATTGATCTAAAGAATAGCGTCGAGTGTGTTTCAGTCCGGGAAGCCAAACGATCTCGCCATTTGCATCAACTACAATCGGCCAAACTTTCCGTTCTTCATGCGGCACTTTAGCATCAATAAATATATCTTTTAATTTCCGAGAACCGACGCCAGCAATCGCCATCCGGTCACCTGGTTTTCGGCTGCGAACACGCAACGGGAGACTTACATCTTTCATTGAAAACACAAAAACATCTTTTCCTCTTAGTAAAGCGGGCTCACGATCTGTTATTTCAGCAATAACCATTCCATTTGGCAATTCCACACTGCCTGGCAGCTTTAGTGAATAATCATATGACCATTCCTCATTTTTTACGTCTTGCTCAAAACTTAATAAACATCTGTCATAAGTTCGGCTGACAACTAAACCTGACGGAAAATGCAAAGACCCAGATGGATGCTCACTTCCGAGCAAACTAAGAAAGTTTTCCTTATGTACAGAGGAAAGAGATGAAGGATTAATTTTATACAGATAGTTCAATATTAGTGTAATCCCTCTTTTTTGTAAAGGAATAGGCATCTTGTTAAAAGCGGATACAGATAACTCTATTTTCCCCTCTGTTTGACTGATTAAAACCTTTTCTAACTCTATTTCAGCCAGTTTCAATATATACGCTTCATCTTCAGAAATAGTTTCACTTAAATGCTGAAATCTTTCATGTACACTAGGGTTTTCCTTTTTTAAAAAAGGAAGAACATTTTTTCTGAATCTGTTTCGTACATATTTGTCACTTTCATTGCTTGAATCATAAACGGGAAATAGGTTTTCTACTTTACAATAATGCTCGATTTGCTTCTTTGTTATTCCTAAAAAGGGACGAATTATTTCTCCATTTGCAAACGGCCGCCTTACAGGAATTCCTCCTAAGCTTAAGCCTTCACTGCCTCTTGTCATTCTCATGAGGATCGTTTCTACTTGGTCATCACCGTGGTGCGCAAGTGCGAGTGCATCTGCTTGATGTTTGTTCATCACTTCTTCAAAGAACTTATATCTGCAAGTTCTTGCAGCTGTTTGAAGCGATAAGCCATGTTCTCTTTGATAACTTGCCACATCCCCATTGCCGCCTTCAAATACAATATTTCGTTCATCACAAAAGCTTTTAACAAAAGCAAGCTCTTTAGCAGATTCTTCACCCCGAAGCTGGTGGTCGAATGAAGCTGCAATTACATTGATTTTATAAAAAGAGGACCTTTTCCACAAATAATGCAATAAAGCTAACGAATCAGGTCCGCCTGAAACACCTATCACTACTTTTTTGACCGATGAAAGAAGCTGGTGTTTTCTAATAAAGTTCTCCACTTCCTGCAAAGCGAACCGCTCCTTCATTATTTTTAATGTCTTTAAAAAAGGCTGTTCTCGTAATCTTTGATGTTCTTAGGAATGGTTGATTTCCGTTTCAGGATGCTCGCTTTCCGCGGGGCAGGCGGTGAGCCACATTCGGACGTTTCACTTTTAAGTGTCTCACCTGACCGCTCGTCCCGCGGGAGTCTCGCATCCCTACACTCCAATCAACCTGTCAATGAAGTCTAGACAAAAAATACCCTAGAAGCAAGAATCTTTTAGAAAATGAGCCTCTAAAAATCATAACAAAGAAATGCAGGAACTAACACCATTTACATCGTCTGACCGAGCATGTAGAACAGGTACACAACAAAGACAAAGGTAAATACTAAAAAAGTTTCTGCGATAAAGCTGCTTTTCTTTTTCTTTTGACCTTGTCTGGTTGCAGTCTGTTGAGGGGCTTGCTGGCTCTGCTTTTTGGGTGATCTGGCTTTATCCCTGTCATTTAACAAAAGAACGAGTTCGTTTCTCATTTCTTCTGCATAACGGTATTTTCCGTTCCACGCTTTTTCCAATATAGAAGCGTATGGCTTCAGCATCGGACTTCCTGCTATTTTCGCTTTCATTTGTTTTTCAGGATCAGCACTTTTCGAAAATCGTGAAGGGTAAGCCAAGTTCACCATTACCATCCCTGCTGAGAACAGATCATATGAGGGCTCTGCTTTTCGGGATCCCTTCCCCCAGTATCCCCTATCATAGAATTCGGTATATTCCTTGATCGATCTGTCCATCACAGTTGTTCCTCCAACGTCTATCCATCTGATGCGATAGGGAGGTCCTGTTACGAGTAGATTATCAGGCTTTAAATCACCAAATGCCCATCCAGCCTGATGCAGTGTATGAAGATCTGTCAGAAGCTGCACGAGCAAAATGCCGGCCCACTCTGAAGATTTTGTTTTCATAAAATCAAACAGCGTTTCTCCTTTTAAGTACTCCATCGCATAAAAAGGATAAGTGCTATTACGTGCCACCCAGTCATCCACATCGATTAAAGAAGGTCCAAGGACTTTCCCCTGGACCTTAGAAAAACGCTTCAGTACATTCACTTCAGATGTGATCGACATCTGATCATGTCCGATTTTAAGTGCGACCACTCCACGATCTGAATCAGCCAGATAGACTGCGCCTGTCGCGCCATATCCTAGACGGCGGCGGATTCGATACTTAGAGTGATTCCACTTTCCGCGGATTTCTTCGCCAACAACTAAGTTACATACCGGACTCGTTCGTATATCCTGGGGCATCATCGGACAAGAATCTCCTTTTTGACGAACGTTTGCGACCAAAAGCGCCAATTCCTTCTTTTATAGCAGGTCCTGTTGGTGTGATTCCACCGAGTGTAATCTTTGAAAAGATTTTGCCGATCGAGTCTAGTTTGGATGACCAGCTTAATAACTCTTCCGCTTCTGATCTTTTCCCTGGGAAGACATAGATCGAAAACTCATTATCACCGATTCTGGAATTTAACGAGATAGATAGATCAAGCAGAGATTCTTGAACCGTAAGCATCTTATCTTCCATCGAGCCTGAAGCATCGATTAGAACCAAGATTTCGAGATTCATTGTTTCTCCCATCTCATCTACAACTTCAATGACTTCCCCACGTTTATCGGGAGGAAGGTCTTCCATCGTCGACTGACTTCCTAATATTTGCTGCAATTCAGCGTTAACGACTCCTTTTATCGTTTGAGCCATAGCTTTTTGTGTGACCATCTTAACCGTTTGTGCCAACTGCTTTGTGTACACCACCTGACTGATTCCACCGCCAGCCATTGCAATTTCCTCAACTTCTTTTAAACCTTGTCTATGATACTCCGGAGCATTTTCGTTAAGTACACCGATAACATTAACAGCAATTCCTTGTTCGTGAGCAAGTGCAGCCATCGCTACTGGATCTTCGCCTTGGTTTGAACACCCATCTGTAATAAGCAATATTTGACGCAACGTCCCTTTGTTCCGCATTACTCTAACCCCTCTCGCGTACGAATTTTAACTATTACCATCATCGTCAAGAAAGTTATTGTTTATACGCGTAAACGAGACCGGTCAATCTGCGTTCGGGGTGCTGATTTAAAATACTGTCGAGTCTCAGCTATTTACTGTCGACTTTTTAAAGTTTACTGTCCACTTTCAACAAAATACTGTCCACTTCTTGAGTTTTACTGTCCACTTTTGAGAAAATACTGTCCGCTTTATAATTTCTGCAGCAAGTTTATGGACTGGCGTACAAAAAGACCCCTCTAAAAAGAGGGATCTCCTATTATCTTAATCTATTGAGCTTTTTTGCGGTTAATGTTTACTTTCGGGTAATGAGGTACTGTTGCCCACTTTGGAATGTTCTTTTCAATCTTTGTCACTGCAACCGTCATGTCGTCCTCTATTCCGTTATTTCCAGTACGGATGACCTCTTCCATAATCAAATCTGCTATTTCCTGAGGATCATCGGTATCAATTTCTCTGATCTTGCGCTTCATCCAGGCATCAATGTTTTCAATATGACGAGGAGCTTCATAGATACCGTCACTCATCATGATTAAGATATCCCCTGCTTTTAACTGCTCATCAACAACGTCCACATCAAAATCCTGGATGATTCCCATCGGCAGGTTGCTCGCTTCAACCGTCTTGATCTGATCACCGCGTTTAATAAAACTCGGCGTGGATCCGATTTTTAAAAACTTAGCTGATGCATCTTGCAGATCGATCATTGCAAGATCCAGCGTCGAGAAAATTTCGTCTGTCGTACGCAAAGAGAGAACCGAGTTGACTGATTTAATGGCTACTTCCTCTTCAATTCCAGATTGAAGGATCTTTTGAAGCAGTTGCAGTGTCTCGTTGCTTTCGATGAACGCTCGTTCTCCGTTACCCATACCATCTGCGATCGCAACCGCAAATTTCCCAGCACCGATCTCTATCGTCGAATGACTATCTCCAGAAAGCCACGCTCCTCCTTTCGCAGCTGATGCAATTCCGGTTTCAACCACAAATTCTCTAGCCGAATGAAACGATAGATGACAGTAGCCTGTGGCGTAGTTCGCACACTCTTCATGTGTAACAAGAATCGTTTCTTCTAAAATATCAGAAAGGATTGGCGCAATCAGCTTTTCAGCGATCCCTGACCCGCCACAATAAGGAATGGTCATTTCAATATCAACATTTGATGTTTCTAAGCTGTAAATATCTACGTGACCTACATCGATTCCCGCTTGAGCAAGAGAATCTTTAATCTGCTCTTCTTGAATTTGATGGTTCTCTTGTTCGCGCTGAATCTCTTTTGCAAAGTCACCCATAACCTGTGAAACGCCCATCAGCTGATCAGCTACTAAACGGCGGCTTTCTTGCACTTGTATCTTTAATTTTTGGGAAGCTCTATATTGAGTCAGCTCTTGTTTCATTAGGTCTGTTATCTTTTCAGGCTTGATGCAGTGCCTTTCCCAGTCACGCTTTAATTTTCTGTCCTTGATATCACTGTAATCCTCTTGCTCCACCATTAGTTTTGTCATAAGATCGTATGTCGTTGTAAAATTTTGAGCCCAGCACTGTTCCTTTTTAAAACATGTCTGACACGTCTTTTCTGTAATATTGCTTAAGAAAAGATCTACTTCACGTGAGCTTTCTTCTTCATTTAGCGATGAACCTACCGATTGAAACGAGTGTGACAACGCTTGAAAAAGACTAGAAAATCGTTCTACACGGCTTGCCGTTACATCCCGGATCTTTTTCAAATATTGCTGCTGCTGCATCGAATGCTCTCTTGTACCAGGCACATACTTCGAGATGTTGCTGATCGCAGTTTTCGGTGTTAATAGGAAGAGCAGAACAGCAAAGCCAGACTCCATCAGTGTTGAAGTGATCTCAGCCCGACCCTCACCATACAGACCAATCAGCACGGTACCGATGATCAGCCCTAAGCTCACACCAAACCGCTTCCCTTCTTTCAAAAGACCCCCGAGCAAACCAGAGAACGCTAAGAGACTCATCTGAGACAAACTAGCCACTTGGGCGAGACTAAGGATAAGTCCTGTCACAACCCCAACGGTCGATCCGATCGCTGCTCCTCCTACAAACGCAAACAGCAAAACTAAATAACGAGAAACAACATGTTCTACTGAAACATCATTGATCTGCCAGCCGATCGTTCCAGTCATCACGGATGCGAGCAGAATCATTAAGCATACAATTTCTTCATTTTTTAAAGATTGAGGAATTTTTTTATTCGTTAAAAGCGGTATGCTTTGAAGAAAGATTAACGTTAGGACTAAGCTTAGCCCCCCTTCTACTAGCGCTAGCATTGTATCGACCCGCTCTAATCCACCCTCACCAAACATAGAAAATAAAGTTCGTGTGATTAAAGAGGAGCCAAAAACTAAAAGAGGCAAAGTTTGTATACGGTTCTTAATGAAAAGATCTGTCCCTTTTTGGAGACATGCATAAACGAGCAAGGCACTTATAAAGAATAAAGCATTCATCGGCTGAAGTGACATCGCTCCTGCCAATACAGCAAAGACAGCAATGCCTGTCCGCTCTTTTCTTAAAACAAAGACACTTGCCGCAAAAGGTAAAGCGAAAGGAGACATCTCAGCCAAAATCATAGCTCGTCCTAACAAAAAGCCTATTCCAAACAACAGCATTCTCCAATTAAAAATGCTCTGGTTCAAAAGCTGAAGCCATCTCTTACTCGTTTTATAAACCGCTTGCTGGCCTTTTTCTACCCACACCATTCCCCTGATCGGTTCGAGTACTTCTTGTTCAACCTTCTGCCACATCCCATACACCACCCGTTTCCAATTTGTGTAACCATTATAAACAGGTTTAGAACAAAGATTTTGTCAAAAGAACAATGTTGGTCCAAAAAACTTCTCGACGGACTTCACCACTATTTCACGAAAGTAAAGCAAAAGCGGACAACATTCTTACAAAAAGGGAAAAGGAATTTTCATTTTTAAAAGTATTAGGGAGAATTATGAAGAAAAATAAAAGGGGTTCATTGGGGAAGTTAGTTTTCGAGTTTCAGGTTGTTCCCATTAAGCACTGTTTTAGTGTTGTTACGGTACGTGTTCCTTTATTTCTTACACGTTCGCGCGGCTACCCTTCAATTACGCGCAGTCGAATGAGGTTTACGCGCAGCTGAGCTTCATTCCCACGCACCAACGAACGGTTTGCGCGCGCTTCTCGGGGCTTTGCGCGCACCACAGACAATATAGGAAATTTTCTGTATCAAATTAGGCTTTTACGCATGAAAGTATGGGAGTTCCAGCTATTAATAATGACAAATCTTGTTAATACGAAATTTCAGAGGTTTTTTATAATATCTTGCTTAATCCAGCGGGACAATCATCATGCGAACTTGAACAGCTTATGATCCATTCCCTAAACAATAAAAAAGAGCACCCTATGCGGATGCTCTTGAACGTTTGTATGTATATGTCAAAATTAAAAATGGTAGCGGCGGAGGGAGTCGAACCCACGACCTCACGGGTATGAACCGTACGCTCTAGCCAGCTGAGCTACACCGCCATTTGTAAAAGACACAAGTAGTATATTACATCTATCCTGCCATCCTGTCAACGGTTCTTTAGAAATTTGTCGAAAAAGTTTTTTGTAGTTTTTTTAAAAGACTGTTAGCGTAAACTTTGTTGTTATTGAAAGTGGTTGATTTCCGTTCCAGATGCTCGCTTTCCGCGGGGCAGGCGGTGAGCCACATTCGTACGTTTCACTCTTAAGTGTCTCACCTGCCCGCCTGTCCCGCAGGAGTCTCGCACCTTGCACTCCAATCAACTGTCACAGAAGAATATAAAAATGAGGTTTGAAAGCAACAATCTTTTAGAATAGAGCTTTTTAGTATGTATCAACGCAAAAGAAGTCGAGCCAGCCTGACAGAAAAATCAACATCAAAAAAACAAAAAGCACCCTAATGTATAGGATGCTTGCCATATATAGATGAATGAGCATTAAAAATGCAACAATTATCCTCTTCGGCCGCCGCGGCCACCTCTTTTTGATTCAGTACTACGCTTTAAAGTAGTGAGTCGATCTTCACTATCTTTAAGGAATTTATTCATCTTATCCTCAAAAGATAATGCAGTAGAATGGTTGTTTCCGCCTCGGTTCGGACCTTTGCGGGATTTGTTGAATCCGCCGCCGCCTCTTGAAGGGGCTGGTCTACTAACAGAAGCAGCATTTTCCTTTGCTTTTTTAATAGACAAACCAATCTTTCCGTCCTTTTCGACGCTCATAACCTTAACTTCGACTTGATCACCAACTTTAAGAAATTCGTTGATGTCCTTCACGTAATTATCCGCAACTTCGCTAATATGCACGAGTCCTGTTGTACCCCCTGGCAGCTCTACAAACGCTCCAAAATGAGTAATCCCAGTAACTTTACCTTGCAACTTGCTGCCTACTTCAATTGACATGCAAAAAATGCTCCTCCTTAAAAAATCTCAAAAGATATCAATACTTATTATACAATCGAAAAAATCTGCGTGTCAATCTACGCTTATTGCTTTATTCTGGAAGTTTAAAAATCGTTTCACCAGGCTTTGACATAAAAAAGTCGCGTCTAGCGATTTCTCCAATGTATTCTTCGTCTTTTAGTTTATTCACTTCATCTTTAAGTTGTGCCTTTTCTTCCAAAAGAGCTTTGTATTCATCACTTAACTCTTGTTGTTCCATCTGTTTTTCATTTAAAAGGGAAAGCTGTTCTGCAATACCCGTAATAATTAAAAAAGCAAAAAAGGAAAATACGATAAAGGCCCCTGTTAAGCGACGGTACAAACCACGCTTACGTTTTGCGATCACCTGCTCATGACGCTCTTTATTCTGGATGTATTGTGAGTGAATCTCTGTTATTTTTTTTTGGCGCATTAGTTCGCTGTTCCCCTCCTTTACTTCTTTTTTCCCTTCCAATTGCTGACTTTATTCTTCGCTGAAATCAAAAACCCTGCTAATTTTAAATATTTCTCCTTTAAATTATACCATTTTTGCTTTGGAATGAAACGCCATATGAGTCGTCCCACCCACTTAAAAGGAGAAAAAAGAATCATGAAAACTACCATTGCAATTTTCCGCAAGATGTTAAATACATATAATAGAATAGCGGATATGAGCATAATTAACCATTTTATCGGCATAACGATTAAAGAGTTAAGCAGTCGATAAAAAAAGCGAAAAAGGGATACGACAGCTGAAACGATCCACTCGAGTATCTTCTTATAGATTCGTTCAAAAAGTGCTCGGTACGCCGCATAACCACAAATGAGAGCAATAAAAATATAGAATCGAATTTCAGCATGATTCACATGCAGAAGGACATAAAAGACGAGCAAAGCCTGTACCAGCCAAAACAGCAGATCATTCAAAAAGTGAAGCCAGTGCCACTTTCTCTTTTCATGGATGAACCGGCTGTACGTATCGACAGCCATACCGATCCAGATACCCATGAAAACCATAGAAAACATGGTTTGAAACTGAACAGTTAAGGTCATTTGAACAGTTTGCCAAAGAAGCCTTTAGTTTTTTCGCCGGTCTGCTGGTCAAGGTACACAAGATCGAACACTTTGCCTTCAATATTTACGACACCTGATTCAACATCAAGATTCTTCATCTTCAAGTTAGTTCCGCGTATCGCTAAAAAGCCCATCGTTGTCTCAAGCAAAAACTCTTCATTATCAAAACTTTCTACTTGTTTAACTCCTGTAATCTCTAAATTCTTTCTGCCTATCATTCTTACATCGTGGTTTGGTGTGCTCACTTTTTGATTATATCCATTTAAATCATATCGTTGATCCATACAATCCCCTCCTCTATTCCATACAAATTTATGAAGGGAAGTGGTGGAATAGAACAAGCTGTATTGAATAGTTGAATGTTTTGAAGAACCATTGATGTGTTTTTCTAAAAGGTTGTTACCTTTGGGTCTTGTTTCATTCACTTCATTGCAAGTTGATTGGAGTGTAAGGTGTGAGACTCCTGCGGGACAGGCGGGCAGGTGAGACACTTAAGAGTGAAACGTACAAATGTGGCTCACCGCCTGCCCCGCGGAAAGCGAGCACCCTGGAACGGAAATCAACCACTTCCAAGAGCAACAATGATTGCGAAAACAGCAAAAAGAAAAGAACCTGAAAAATTCAGGTTCTTTACTCAGTCGTTTCGATGCGGTTTTCTTCGAGGACGGTGTACATGTTGTCTGCGTCCTCTTTTTTGGTCGTATCTTTAAGCTCGTTGATTTTCACCTTTACAAGCTTTTGACCAAAACGAATCGTAAGCTCGTCCCCAACTTTTACATCAGAAGACGCTTTAGCCTGCAATCCGTTAATGGAGATACGGCCTTGATCTGAAATCTCCTTCGCCACGGTTCTCCGTTTAATCAGGCGGGAGACTTTCAGAAACTTGTCTAAGCGCATGCTTACTTAACAGCTTCTTTCAGCTTGTTTCCTGCTTTAAACGCTGGAACTGTAGCAGCTGGGATTTGAATTTCTTTCCCTGTTTGAGGGTTGCGGCCAGTACGGCTAGAACGCTCGCGAGTTTCAAAAGTTCCAAATCCAACAAACTGTACTTTGTCTCCGTCTTTTAGAGCAGAAGTGATTTCATCGATTACGCCATTAACGACTGTTTCTACATCTTTCTTTGTAAGTCCTGACTTTTCTGAGATATTTGTTACCAATTCATTTTTGTTCATTTTTAATTACCTCCTTGTTTATCTATCACATAATTCGGTAGAAAACCCTTATAATTAAGGGTTTCTTAATATTTCTCGAGAAAATATTCTCTATTTTTCACTATAATCCTTCTTTGTAGAAAAAAAAATTATTTTGCTTCGTTCCAAAGACGGTCCATTTCCTCAAGCGTTACGTCGTCGAACGATAGAGATTGTTCCTTTAACGCATGCTCGATATAGCTGAATCTCTTTCTAAACTTTCGATTAGTCTCATTCAATGCCTCTTCAGGATCTATTTTGTAAAAACGCGCTAAGTTCACCACTGAAAACAACAAATCACCAAGCTCTTTTTGTTGTTCATCACCTTCAGCTTCCTGAAACTCTTTTAATTCTTCTAAGATCTTATCGTAGACAGGTCCAGCTTCTTTCCAATCGAAACCAACTTTAGCAGCCTTTTTTTGATAAAGAAACGCTTTTTGAATACCTGGAATTCCTTTTGGCACTCCGTCAAGCAGTGACTCTCTGTCTTCTTTCCCTGCTTCTTGCGCTTTAATCGCGTCCCAGTTTGCCACTACTTCGTCTGCATTCTCTGCAGAAACATCGCTAAACACATGTGGATGGCGGCGGATCATCTTCTCGGTTAAAACAGCAATAACATCTTCTATGGCAAAGAATCCTTCATCTTCACCAATTTGTGCGTGAAGCAGCACTTGAAGCAATACATCCCCTAGTTCTTCCGCCAGTGCCTCATCATCTTCTTCGTCAATGGCATCCAGCACTTCATAAGCTTCTTCGATCAAATACTTTTTCAGTGTAACATGCGTTTGCTTTTGATCCCACGGACAACCACCGGGTCCGCGCAGGCGAGCAATAACGTTTTTTAAGAACGAAAAGTCTCTGTACAAAAGCTCATCTTCTTTTACAGGAGGAACGTAAACGGCTGTTAGATTGTTCAATGTCACAGTCTGGTCCAGCTCATACAGCGGAACTCTCTTAATGGACTCATCTGAGCTGCCTGCCGCTGTTACGACAACGACTTCATAATCATCCGGATATTTTTCCATTAAGGTCAGCTTCACCTCTGATGCGATGAAGCTATCATACACTTGGACGATCACAAGATGGTGACGGATCTGGATCTCATCTTTCTTTAATGAAGTACCATCAAGAATCTGGCATCCTTCTATCGGATCGATTTTTAGAGCAGTGTACATTTCATCGAGAAAACTTTTGCCGCCTGCAACCGTTACCTCAACTTCTTTACTTTGTGCCTGGTGCAAAAGAATCTGAACAGCTTGTTCTGCAACGAGTGGATGGCCTGGTACAGCATAGATTACATGATTCTCTGCTTCAGCTGCTTTAAACAAAGTTTCCGCAATCTCCTCATACACAGGCTCAAACTGATCGTGCTTTTCATAGATCTCATCAAATGCAATAAATGTCTTTCCTTGTTTCATAAGGTCTTCTACAGCAGGGTGATGGATCGTACGCACATAGACCTTTTCAGATGACTCAAGCATCCTGTAGATGCCAAGCGTCATCTGATCCAGATCTCCAGCACCTAAGCCAATGATTGTAATCTTCTTCGTCATCATGGTCTCCTTTTTTTAAGACGTTTAAACAGTTTTCTAAATATACTAACGGAATGAAACACAGAGTCCCATTCTGCTTGAGAAAAAATCTTAAGCTTAAAGATGCAAATAAAGTAGATGGCAGCCCCAATTAAGGAGGAACTGATACTGATCACCATCGAATGGAATCGCGTATTCGCTATCATTAAAAAGTGTTCAGCAACAAAAACCCAAGCCAAAACTCCAATAGCCATGAAACTTAAGGAGACTATGTAAGAGAGCAGTTTTGCTTTTTGACTGCCACTTAGGAATTTTGTTGCAGACTGAAGCTTAACGAGTTGACCAACCGCTGCTGCAAAGGTGGCTAACACCGTTGATAGTGCAGCACCTTCCATGCCAATATACGGAATGAAAATAAAGTTCCCCGCTACTTTTACAGCCACTGCTAAAAGTACGGTAAACACTGCAAATCGCCCATGACCGATTCCTTGCAAGAGTCCTGTTGTCGTATAAATGATAGATACGAAAATAATGGATATACAAAGTATAGCGAGAGCACGCGAGCCATCCCCGTTTTTAAAAAGCATAACATTAAGATGCTTTATAATACAGATTAGCCCCACCGCTGCCGCTCCACCGAAAACGATAGATAACTTAACAGAGAGTTTAGAAAGGGATTGAATTTCTGCTTTTTTCTTTTCCGTGACTAACGACGCCATTTCTGGGACAACTGCAAGTGCTATTGAAGCTGCGGCTACGGTACCTAATTGAAGAAGTGGTTGTCCACGGTCGAAAACACCTTTCAATATTTTGGCATCATATGCCTCCATGCCGCTTCCTACCCATACATTCACAAAAAGGAAGGAATCCACAAGCTGCATCATAGCTAGTATGAGAGCACTTAGAGACAGATAGATGCTCGTTTTGAGCAGTTCTGCCGCATAAAGAAACCGGAATTCCGCTTGAGGATTGTAAGCTTTCGCAAAACCCTTTTTCCAAAAGAATAAAAGAAACAAGCCTGATGCAAGAGCTCCAATCACTGAACCTGACAGTGCCGCTGCACCTGTTTCATAACTGGTGTAGCCTTTTGAAACGAAATAATAAGATAATAGTAAAATACCTGATACTCTAATTGTCTGCTCGATCAATTGTGAAACGGCCGTTAGCTGCATATCGCCGTACCCTTGATACGTACCTCTTAAAAATGCGGCAAGCGGGATAAACAAAAATAGAACTGAGATCACTTTTATAGGTAATTGAAGATTATAATCTCCCATCCACCGTGCGATAAATGGTGCTGTGAAAAATAGAAAAATAAATGAAAGCACACCTAACGTAAAAGAGATCCATACAGATGTTTTAATCAGATGATCATTGTTGTTTTTCTCGGAAACGATCATTTTTGACAATGCCATCGGAAACCCTGTAAATGCAACAGCTGCTGCTATAGCGTAAAACGGATATGCCTGCTGAAAGACATAAAAGCCGAAATCACCCGTCATGTTCTGGTAGGGAATGCGATATACGACACTTAGTAATTTTACGATGATTGCTGCTGTAGTCAGCAGCAATGCACCTTCCCATACGGAATATTTCTTAGAGTTCATAGTATATACCTCGATACTGCAAATATTTATTTCCCGGGACGACACATGTCGACACGTTCTTTAATTCATCAACTTAATTCAAGGTATTATACCATAGTCAGATTGTATCGCCCTGCGATATGCAGCTTATATAAAGCAATTACCAATAGACTCTTCCTACTTGGTACTACTTGTTCCTTTATTTAGATCGCATATTTTGTTCTGTGGAGCTTTGAAATGAAGCTTAACTGCGCGAAATAAAGGGTAGCAAGTAGCTACGTGGACGCATAGTAAAAAAAGGCTCTTTTCTAAAAGCTTGTTGCTTTCAAACCTCATTTTTATTTTCTTCTGTGACAGTTGATTGGAGTATAAGGTGTGAGACTCCTGCGGGACAGGCGGGCAGGTGAGACACTTAAAAGTGAAACGTCCAAATGTGGCTCACCGCCTGCCCCGCGGAAAGCGAGCACCTGGAACGGAAATCAACCACTTCCAAGAACAACAAACCTTCCGGAAACAGCCTTATAAAAAGGTCTTTAACAACAAAAAAAGAAAGAGCATAATAGCCCTTCCTTCTCTACTGCTCCATCTGTCTGGCTAAAAATCCAGCAGCAGTTTCAGCAAGTTTTTGCTCAAGTTCTGACAGCTTTTTTCCTTCTTTTCCTACCATAACAACTGCCCCTATAGGGTCTCCGCCTGCGATGATAGGTGCTATAACATGAGATGTATTTTCTTTAATCCCATCAATCAGCTCGGCTTCGGCTCCGTTGGATTCAACCAGCGTCTTCCGGTCACTCATGGACGATTCCACTACTTTACCGATGCTTTTATTGTGGTAATCTTTCTTGGATCCGCCAGCTACCGCAATATATGTATCACGGTCAGCAATTAACACAACATGACCTGTACTATCTGCAAGGCTTTCTGCGTATTCTTTTGCAAAATCGCCTAGCTCATTAATCGGAGAGTATTTCTTTAAAATAACCTCTCCATCTCTGTCTACAAAAATCTCAAGCGGGTCTCCCTCACGAATCCGAAGTGTTCTGCGGATTTCCTTTGGAATAACTACGCGCCCAAGGTCATCAATACGTCGAACGATACCTGTGGCTTTCATATAGATAATGCCCTCTCTTTCGGATGATGATGATTCACTGATGTAACAACAAAATGGTTCCTTCTCTGAAAGAATGTTCCATTTTCTAGGTTTATTATTTGTTACATCTGCTGTTCTATTCACGATTGAGAGGGTAATTATATTTTATGGTGTATTTGTTGTCTTTTCTTTCCTAGCATGCTTAATCTCTTTTAGGAAAAGATCAATCTGTTTCAACAGATCTAAATCTTTTACCCGTTTCCTGTTGATGACCACTTTCATTAAGTTGTTCTGCATACCCAGGTTTACGTGTCTGCCTATCTTATTCGCGATCTCAAACATCTTTCCGCCATCCACGGATGCTGTTGTTTTTTCATTTAACAGCATGTTGACCGTATCCTGCTTCTGTTCAATCGACTTAACGCCTTCACGCTTCGCACGAAGTTTAATTCCTGCTACTAGCAGGAGACATTCCACTTCTACTGGATAATCACCGAAACGGTCAATAAATTCCTCTTGCAGGTCTGATATGTCTTTTAGGGCTTTCGCTGCACGAACATGTTTGTACATCTCGATCTTTTGCTTTTCGTCACCGATATAGTGTGTCGGGATATACGCATCAACCTCAAGATTAAGATCAACCTCTTCTTCTACTTCTTTTGGTTTTGTACCTTTTCGTTCTTGAATCGCTTCTTCAAGCATTTGAGAATACAGATCAAAACCTACTGAATCGATGAATCCGTGCTGCTGAGCACCAAGGAGATTACCTGCACCGCGAATAGACAAATCTCGCATTGCAATTTTAAATCCTGATCCTAATTCAGTAAATTCCTTTATAGCCTGAAGACGTTTCTCAGCCACTTCTGTTAAAACTTTATCACGCTGATACGTGAAATACGCATAAGCCACACGATTAGAACGACCAACACGTCCTCTAAGCTGATAAAGCTGTGAAAGCCCCATTTTATCCGCGTCATAAACGATGAGCGTATTCACGTTCGGAATATCTACGCCTGTCTCAATAATCGTTGTTGAAACCAACACATCATAATTTCCTTCTAAAAATTCGAGCATGACGCTTTCAAGCTCGTTCTCAGACATTTGTCCATGCGCATAGGCGACACGGCAATCAGGTACGAACATCGATATCTGCTCGGCCATTCTTTCAATCGAATCAACACGGTTGTACAGAAAATATACTTGACCGCCGCGGCCCATTTCCCGCTCGATCGCTTCTCGTACGAAAGAACCGTTATAATCCATGACGTATGTCTGAACTGGGAATCTATTTTCTGGCGGTGTCTCAATAACCGAAAGATCACGAACACCGAGCATCGACATGTGAAGTGTACGTGGAATAGGTGTAGCAGTTAATGTGAGCACATCCACATTTGATTTTAGCGTTTTGATCTTTTCTTTGTGAGTAACACCAAATCGCTGCTCTTCGTCAATAATAAGCAAACCTAGATCTTTATACTGAACATCTTTTGATAACAAACGATGTGTTCCGATCGCAATATCGACCGTACCTGCTTTCAATCCCTTAAGCACTTCGTTTTGTTCCTTTTTGGAACGAAAACGGCTTAAACTGCCGATAGTAATTGGAAACTCTGAAAAGCGTTCACGGAAGGTTTCAAAATGCTGCTGTGCAAGGATCGTAGTCGGAACAAGGAAAGCCACTTGCTTTCCATCCATAATTGCCTTAAACGCTGCACGAATCGCCACTTCGGTTTTTCCGTAACCCACATCTCCACAAAGAAGGCGGTCCATCGGACGAATACTTTCCATGTCTTTCTTGATTTCGTCGATCGCACGAAGCTGATCATCCGTTTCTTGGTATGGAAAACTTCCCTCAAACTCACTCTGTTCTGCTCCATCTTCAGCGAATGCATAACCCCTGCTCGCTTCACGTTCTGCATAAAGCTTAATAAGATCATCCGCAATATCCTGAACAGAAGATTTAACTCTGCTTTTAACTTTTTTCCAGTCGCTTCCGCCTAGCGTATAGATCTTAGGCTCTTTCCCCTCAGATCCCACATACTTCTGTACTTGATCGATCTGTTCTACAGGTACGTAAAGCTTATCGTTTCCGGAATATTTGATATGCAGGTAATCTTTATGAACACCTTTGATCTCGAGCGTTTCGATTCCTAAGTATCTCCCAATCCCGTGATTGACGTGAACGACATAATCGCCTACTTTTAATTCCGAGTAACTCTTGATCCGTTCAGCATTAGTCATCTTCTGTTTTCTAGCAGGACGTTTAGCCTTCTTCGTAAATACTTCTTCTTCTGTTATGACAACAAGCTTTTGCTTAACAGATTCAAATCCGCTAGCAAGATCTCCGAGCAAAATCTGACTCGTTTTCGGCTGAATATCCTGATCTTTGTCAATAATGCCTGCATCCATTTCATAATCGGCAAGCACTCGTTCCAGCCGCTGTGCACGTTCCCTGTTCATCGCAACAAAAACGATCGCAAATCCAAGCTTTTTCCAGCGGTCCATCTCACCTTTTAATACGTTCATCTGACCGTGAAAGTTCTGCATGCTCTTGCATTCTACATTGAGAATGTTTTGAGGCTGAGTGTGCGGTACGTGTCTTAAGAACAAAGATAAATAAATGATCGGAAACGCCTTTTTGTCACCAAGAAGCTGGTTGGTGTCAGGCGATATGGTCAGATCTTGAACAAGCTCTCCATGCTCTAGCAAAGCGGTCTGCCACTCCGCTTCCTCTTTATCCAGCTGCTGGCTCGTTTCCTGAATGCGGCCGATCTCATCCATAATGATCAAGCTGTCAGACGATATGTAATTCAAAAGACTTGCGGGCTGTTCATAAAAGAGCGAAGCGTACTTATACATGCTTTGAAACTGCTGTTGTTCACGCAATCGGCCCGTTTCATAACTAATATTTTCAACGAGTGTTTCTTTTAAAGAATTATCTTTAATATTTTTTAAAGTGGTTGCTAGCTTTGCATCAATACGCTCTGCAGCCTTGTTATAGTGTTCTTCAAACAGGATAAGTTCTTCAGCTGGAGCAATGGAAATCTGCTCTACTTTATCTTGTGAACGTTGTGTTTCTGCTTCAAAGTAACGAATAGAATCGATTTCCGTATCAAAAAGCTCAATGCGAAGAGGATTTTTTTCCGTAAGTGGGTAAATATCGATAATTCCTCCACGAACACTGAATTCACCTGGTGTTTGTACCATTGACGTACGTTCATATCCCATCGCAACAAGCTTATTTAAAACTTGATCTGGATCGATATCTTCACCCATTTTAAAAGAAAGTCCAGATTGTTTCCAAACGTCTACCGGTGGAAGATATCTTCTTAGTCCTGCAACTGGTGTGATAATGACACCTTTGGATGATTGGCTTAAATAATTTAGCGCTTCAATCCTTTGGCTCTTCAGCTCAGGACTCGAGATTGCCATCTCCGAGGATATTAGATCATTAACGGGATATAAATAAACTTCATCTTCAGATAAAAGAGAAGTTAGATCTTCATATAGTTTTTGTGCTTGAAATAGATTATGGGTTACAACCAGCTGTGGTTTACCCGTATTCTCGTGAAGACTGCTAATGAGCATGGTTCGAGCAGAACCTGAAAGCCCCGCTACTAATTGTTCTTTGAGTCCGCCGTTTATACCATCCAAAATGGATTTAAAGTCTTCTCCCTGGCTAAAATATTTCTTCAATCCAAGCATTTCTTACTCCCCCTCTCACAAGCTAGTCATTGGTTCTATGAAAGTGATTTTTGATCTGTATTAAAAAGGTTGTTGCTTGTGGGTTATGTTTTGGAAACCCCTTCATTGACAAGTTGATTGGAGTGCAAGGTGCGAGACTCCTGGGGGAGCAGCGGGACAGGTGAGACTCCTAACGGCGCAAAGCGCAGAGGAGGCTCACCGCACGCCCCCCGGAAAGCGAGCACCCAGGAACGCAGATCAACCACTTTCAAAAACATCAAAGAAATACGAACACAGCCCATTTTAAACAGAAAAAGGCTTTGGCCCGCGTAGTAGGCTATGGCCAAAGCATTACCTTATTTTATTGAATAAAGGATTTCAACGTATGATACTCAGGATAGCGTTCTAAAGTATCCTGACAATCCTCACAAGTAGTCGTGACCTCTATATCTCCATTCTCTTTATAGGAGAGTAATTCCTGCCGTTCTTCGCTACTTAATGTTTCAAACCCAAGATGTGCCGCATTCACAGTATGGTGATCAATCGTGCCAACATGTGTTTTACAATGCCTGCACCTGTAATGAATAGCCATGTACGGTCCCCTTTCGGTTAGCATTATACTAACCATTATGAGCGGAACATGTGTAATCTATTCTTTACCCGTTAAACTTATTCATGACTTTATCAAACGATGTTTCTATAAAAGCAGCACACGCTTTAACTGATCGGTCAATTCCGCTTTCAACATCAATCTGCTCATCTTTAGAAAAACGGTTCAGTACAAAGTCAGGCACGGGCTGTTGATTTGTAGGACGGCCGATACCAAATCGAATTCTCTTAAATTCTTGTGTGCCAAGATGAGCAATCATCGATCTAATCCCATTGTGTCCGCCAGCGCTTCCTTTAGTTCGGAGTCGCAGCTTCCCCGGAATGGTATCAAGGTCATCATAAACAACCACCATGTCTTCTAATGGAATTTGAAAATAATCCATAAACGGTCCGATGCACTCACCTGATAAGTTCATATACGTCAGTGGTTTCAAAAGAAATACTTTTTCTCCGCCAACAAAACCTGTTCCGTATAACCCTTTAAATTTTGTTTGCTGCATAGGGATGTTTAAGGAATCGGAAAGTTTGTCAATCACTTCAAATCCTATATTATGCCGGGTTCCATCAAAACGAGATCCAGGGTTCCCGAGCCCGATAAACAGTTTCACTTTACGTTCACCTAACCTTTAATTGTCTTACGAACATTATACAACAATTAGGATAACAGAATAAAAACGCAGCGGCTGCTGCGTTTCGTATTCATTATTCTATTCGTCTTTCTTCTCTTCTTCCTGACTGTCATCAGCTACAGATTCAGAGGACTCTGGAGCATCTCCTTCTGCATCCGCTTCTTCTGTTTCAGGATCTGTTTCTTCATCTTGAAGTTTTGGAGGGGTTACACTCGCAACCACTTCGTCTTCTTCATGAAGGATTTCGTATTTTTTCCCTGTCGGTAAATCCTTAACTGATAAAGAGTCACCTATATTTAAGTCTTCAACAGAAGCTTCCAGCTGCTCTGGGAAATCGGAAGGAAGAGCTTTAACGTTTACTGTTGCCAGCACACGCTGCAACACTCCGCCTTCTTTAACCCCAACAGATTCACCTGTAAGGACAACCGGTACCTCGGCTTCTGTTTCTTTATTTAAGTCAATCGCTAGGAAATCTACGTGTGTAACAGAATTCTTCAAAGGATGAACCTGCATATCCTGCACCATAACAGAATAATCTTTTCCATCCACCTTAAGTTTGAGTACACCGTTCTTTCCTACTTCTCTGTAGGCTTTAATAAATTCTGGCTCATCAACAGATAGAGCTACAGACTTTGTTCCATATCCATAAAGGTTCGCTGGAAAATGTCCTTTGTTTCTTAATTCCGTTAACGTTGAACGTTTGTCAGTATTTCTCTTTTCGACTGTTAGATTCGTTGCCATAATGAGATCCACCTTTCCTATTTCGAGTCTCTTTAAAGCATTACCCGAACTGAAAGATTTTAAAACGCGAAGTTAGAAATCGTTTTAGCAAGTGTTTCTTAAAGTGAAAAATTTATTTAGAAGAACTTTGTTGTTCTTGAAAGTCGTTGATTTCCACTCCAGGTGCTTCGCTTTCCGCGGGGCAGGCGGTAAGCCACATTCGTACGTTTCACGTATAAGTGTCTCACCTGACCGCTTATCCCGCAGGAGTCTCACACCTTCCTCTTCAATCAACTCATCAATGTAGCGAAAAATAACGACATAGCTCAATCTTTTAGAGAAAAGCTTTTAAAAGATCTTAATCAAATAATTTAGAAACTGATAATTGTTCGTGTACACGGATAATCGCTTCTCCTAATAAAGGAGCTACAGAAAGCTGAGTCACTTTATCAATCTTCTTTTCTTCAGGAAGAACGATTGTGTTTGTAACTACAAGCTCTTTTATTGAAGAATTTTGGATACGGTCCATTGCAGGGCCTGAAAGTACTGGGTGCGTACAGCATGCATACACTTCTTTAGCACCGTTCTCAATCAGTGCATTAGCCGCTAATGTAATCGTACCAGCAGTATCGATAATATCATCGATCAAGATTGCTGTTTTCCCTTCAATGTTACCAACGATATTCATAACTTCAGATACGTTCGGGCGTGGACGGCGTTTATCGATAATAGCAATTGGTGCTTTTAGACGATCTGCCATCTTACGTGCTCTTGTAACACCGCCATGATCTGGCGAGACAATTACGATATCATCTAGTTCTTTATTCGCAAAATAATTTGCCAAGATCGGCACACCTAGCAATTGGTCAACTGGGATGTCGAAGAAGCCTTGAATTTGAGTTGCATGAAGATCGATAGCAATTACACGTGTTGCTCCAGCAGTTTCAAGCAAGTTAGCTACAAGTTTAGCTGTGATCGGTTCACGGGCACGAGCTTTACGGTCTTGACGAGCATAGCCATAATAAGGCATTACAACGTTAATTGTTTTTGCAGATGCACGTTTAAGTGCATCAATCATGATTAATAGTTCCATCAAGTGCTGGTTAACAGGGTCGCTTGTGGATTGAATAACGTATACTTCACAACCGCGAATACTCTCTTCAATATTAATTTGAATTTCCCCGTCGCTAAACTTTGTTACTGAACTTTCTCCAAGTTCAATTCCAATGTGCTGAGCAATCTCCTTTGATAATTCTTTATTAGAATTTAACGTGAAAACTTTCAATGTAGGATCTACATACGTACTCATTGATGGCTCCATCCTTCCCCACTCTTAAAATTATTGGTTTTGCTTTTCGTTTAACTTTTGAACGTAATTTTCTTTTACCGTTTGACGCGATCTTGCAATGGATAGTGAATCAGCAGGTACATCGTTCGTAATCGTCGAACCTGCGGCAACATAAGCATTTTTCCCAACAGTAACAGGAGCAACTAAGTTCGAGTTGCAACCAATAAATGCCCCGTCTTCTACCTTGGTTAGGAATTTGTTCTTGCCATCATAATTCACTGTGATAGACCCGCAGCCTAAGTTTACATCTTTTCCGATCTCAGCATCACCAATATAGCTTAGATGAGATGCTTTGCTGCCTGTGCTCATCACAGACTTCTTCACTTCAACAAAGTTTCCGATCTTTACTTGATTCTCTAGAACGGATTTCGGACGGATGTGTGCAAAAGGACCGATTGCAGTCTCATCTCCTACTTCACTGTCATGAATGACAGACTGACGAATTGTGTTTCCACTTCCGATCACGCTATCTTTAATTTCGGATTGAGGACCGATGATGTTTTCTTCACCAATTTTTGTTTGACCTAAAATTACAGTGCCAGGGTAGATCACCGTGTCACTTCCAATTTCAGCATCATCTGAAATATACGTTTGTTCTGGGTCGATCAACGTAACACCATTTCTCATGTGGCGCTCATTAATGCGCTTTTTCATGTAACGTTCTGCTTGCGAAAGCGCCACTCGATCGTTTACCCCAAGCGTTTCATTAAAATCTGGTGTTTGATAAGCAGCTACAACTTCGCCTGCTTTTTTGAGAATTTCTATAACATCAGGCAAGTAGTACTCACCTTGTACGTTGTCATTGTTTACTTGCTTTAATGCTTCAAATAGTGCTTTATTATCAAAACAGTAAGTTCCTGTATTGATCTCAGTCACTTTTCGTTCTTCTTCTGATGCATCTTTATGCTCAACATTTCTTTCAACAGTTCCTTCACTGTTACGAATAATGCGGCCGTAACCTGTAGGATCTTCAGCCTTAGCTGTTAGAATGGTAGCTTTTGCACCTAGTGACTCATGTTCAGCAATAAGCTTTTCCATCGTTTCCGAAGTAATAAGAGGTGTATCACCACAAACAACAAGTGTGATTCCTTCTTCATTAGCCAGCGCGTTTTCAGCCTGCATAACAGCATGTGCTGTACCAAGCTGCTCTTCTTGAAGCACATACTGAATATCGGAGCCTAATTGATCCTGAACTTTCTCAGCACCATGGCCCACAACAGCCACCATTTGTTTCATTTGAAGAGAGCTGATCTGATCAACAACATGTTGAACCATCGGCTTACCACAAACAGGATGTAATACTTTATATAATTTGGATTTCATCCTTGTTCCTTGACCCGCAGCAAGAATGACCGCATAGCGATTTGTCATAGTGAACCTCCATCCATTTTCCTAAATCTTAATATACCATAACGAATATATCTTAAACGCGTAGTCATTTCAAGAAGTGGATAGGGATTGTCAACGGTTTGATAAATTTTGGTCGGAAAACTGAAGAAATTCTAGTAATTATGAGGTACGTACAGGAAGGTTCTATCTATTGAGGAAAAAATGAGCAAATAAAAAGAACCTAATCGTTTTGACCAGGCTCTAAATTCTTATTGAGATATTAAGAAGCCCCTGCTTCCTCTAAAGCAGACTCCATTTCTCCCATACGGTGATATTCTGTTAATACCGCGTTTTGGATCTTCTCACGAGTACTTGACGTGATCGGATGCGCGATATCACGGAACTCTCCATCTGGTGTTCGTTTGCTTGGCATAGCTACGAACATTCCATTATTGCCATCAATTACCCTAATATCATGAATAACAAATTCATGATCGATTGTAATGGAGGCAATCGCTTTCATACGGCCTTCTGTATTTACACGGCGTAATCTTACGTCAGTCACTTCCATTCACAAACACCACCTTTTTCCAAAATAAGAACGTAATACTACAATTCTGCAGCTTTTTACAAAATCCTTCTTTGAATAATAAAAATTTTTAAAAAATTCGCGACGCCTTTTCCAGCCTAGCTTTCTTGTATGTTCATTAACCGAATGTACGCGCCAAAATTATCTTCCAGATAGACTCTTTTCTAAAGGCTGTTTTTTAAAGGATTGTTGCTTATAAATTTTTTTATGGTCTTCTTTGAGCAGTTGGTTGTAGTGTAAGGTACGAGACTCCTGCGGGACAGGTGGGCAGGTGAGACACTTAAGAGTGAAACGCTACGAATGTGGCTCACCGCCTGCCCCGCGGAAAGCGAGCACCTGGAGCGGAAACCAACGACTTTCAAGACTTTCACTAGAAAAAAATAAGCCCCATAAAGGGACTTATTTTGTAAGTGCAATCACTTCTATTTCAACTTTTGCATCTTTTGGAAGACGTGCGACTTCTACACAAGATCTTGCTGGTTTATGATCGTTAAAGTATTGGCCATACACTTCATTAATCTCTGCGAACTCGTTCATATCACTTATAAAAACCGTAGCTTTAACGACTTGGTCAAGTGATGATCCCGCTTCCTTAAGGACCGCTTGCAGGTTGCGAAAAACTTGATGTGTCTGTTCTTTTACATCACCTTCAATCATAACTCCTTCTTTTGTAAGAGGAATCTGTCCTGAACTGAAGAATAATTGGTCGATTACGATACCTTGAGAATATGGACCGATTGCTGCAGGTGCTTCTTCTGTATGAACTTTTTTCATCACGCATTACCTCCATTTAGAAAATAATTGCCTTTTTCAACTTCAATACGGTTTTCTTTTTCGTTCACTTGAGCTAGGCGCGCGATTGACACATAGTCATCAACAAGACGTTCGGAAACTTCTTGCGCCTCGACTAAAACACCGATTCCTTCGATATGCGCCTGAAACTCTTCAATCAAGCTGATCATACCTTTAATCGTACCGCCCGCTTTCATAAAGTCATCGATTATAAGTACACGAGAACCTTGTTTAATGCTTCGTCGAGCAAGGGCCATCGTTTGAATGCGTTTTGTCGAACCAGAAACATAGTTAATACTTACTGTTGACCCTTCCGTTACCCTGCTATTGCTTCTCACAACGACTACAGGAACATTTAAATGCGTTGCTACTGCGTAAGCAAGCGGAATTCCTTTTGTTGCTATCGTCATCACAACATCAATTTTTCGAGAAGAGAAGATGGACGCAAACAGTCTTCCGATCTGGTTAACGAGTCTTGGGTTTCCAATGATATCTGTTACGTACAGATAACCTCCAGGTAAGATACGGCTCGGATCTTCAAGAAGCTGAACAAGTTCTTCAACTGTTGTTTCAGCTTCAGCATGATCGATGCCTGGAATGTATTTAACGCCGCCCGCTGCGCCAGGAACCGTTTGAACGTGACCTAACCCGTGCTGTTCGAAATGCTCCTTAATGATAGCAAGATCTTCACTTATTGAAGATTTAGCTGATTCGTACCGTTCTACAAAATAAGATAAAGGGATGAGTTGGTGGGGATGATGAAGAAGGTAAGCTGTTAAATCTACCATTCTTCCGCTTCTTTTTAATTTCATATTATCCTCCAAAACCGAATGTTTGAAGATAATATACCATTTTTATACGGATTTTATCAATCATTCCCCTAATAAACGAACCGCATAAACTTCGTGGCAGAAACCTCTTAATCCGTTATAAACTCTTTGAAGCCGTGACTCGTGTTGAAAAAGACCAAAAACGGTAGGTCCGCTTCCGCTCATTAATACGGCATCCGCTCCAAGTCTCATCATCTGTTCTTTAATGTGTTTTACTTCTGGATACATCTTTAACGTAACAGATTCTAAAACATTTCCGAGAAGATTACAGATTTGATCGTAATCTTTCTCTTCAATCGCCTTGACCATACCTTCAACATCAGGATGTTGTAGTCCTTGAAGTTTTAAATTACGGTACACTTCTCCGGTAGAAACTCCAATCGGAGGCTTAGCTAAAAGCACCCAGCAAGGAGGAGGAGATGAGATATGGTGAATCTTCTCTCCTCTGCCCGTCGCCAATGCGGTTCCTCCATACACACAAAAAGAAACATCTGAGCCTATTTTCGCGCCGAGTTCAGCTAGCTCATCAAGTGACAGACCTAAACCCCAAAGCTCATTAAGTCCTTTAAGGGTTGCGGCTGCATCACTGCTTCCTCCAGCCAAGCCCGCTGCAACAGGTATGTGTTTAGAAATATGTATGTAGACACCCTTATTTATGTTAAATGTTTTCTTTAACAGCAGAGCTGCTTGAAAGGCTAGATTGCGCTCATCAAGAGGGACAAATCCGCCTGAACTTTCAATTTTGATTTCGTCTGCCTCTAATAAAGTTAGTTCGATTCGGTCAGCTAAATCTACCGTTGTCATAACCATAGCCACTTCATGAAACCCATCTTCTCTTTTTCGCAACGCATCGAGAGAAAGATTAATTTTAGCTGGAGCTTTAATGGATACTTTATTAATTGTCATCATTATCCCTGCCTACCATCTTGCACAATTTTGATATTTTTAATAGTAACACAGTATGAGGAATGAAATATAGAAAAAATCAATCTAGAGATATAGAGGAAAACCGGAGACACTAAGGCCTCCGGTCGTTATTACCGCATATTATCTATTTTCATTGTTATAGCGCTGTTCAGCGATTTCTAATGCTCGTTTCACCATATTTCCTGCGTCTTTAGAACGGATGCCGCCCCAGCCTTCTCGCTGGACCGTATCATAAAACCCCAGCTCTTTTGCGATCTCTGTTTTTAAGCCTTCAGACATCATGCCGTTTTTTCTTCGTCCCATGATGAAAACCCCTTTCATATGCGATACACCATAGTATCTCCAAAAGGGGTTTTATCTTTCTCATTAATGTGCTGATTATATGTATTTTTTGTTTTAGACCACAACCAGCAAGGTAAAAAAAATAGCAGTAAAGGTTTCTTACTGCCCGATTGCTGCTTGTGTATCTTCTAAGAATGTAAGTTCTACTGTTTCTGTGAGTACATCCGCGTAACTATAAGAAACACGTTCGAAAGCGTTGGTGTCCTGATCTAATTTGATAATAAAAACTGCTGGGTATGTTTCTTCTAATGTGCCTAGTCGTTCGATCGTTTTACGTCGACCGCCATTTGCACGTAAAGAAAGTCTTCTACCCACGTTGGACTCTAAAGAGCGTCTAATGTCCACTATTGTTTTACCCATTTTAGGCTCCACCTCACTTAGACAAATTATAACACAAATCGTGTTTTTTTGTCAAATTAAAATTTTCATTATAGCAAGCAAAGCATTTTCATGTCAATGACTAAATATCCTTTTTTTGCTTTTTTTAGTATGTCAATATACCTGGTGAATATGTATAAAATGAATATTTTTTACAAATAATTCTTAAATTTATGCCCTTTTGATATGTTTTATTAAGTTTTCAGCATTTTAAAAGACGCTTTTCTAAAGGGGGTATCCAGCTGGTGGGATCCTGAAATTCGTGCACTCAATCCAGAAGTTTTGGTTGTTTATCCACGAGTTTTGACCTTCAATCCAAAAGTTTTGTGCTTTTATCCACGAGTCTACAATCCTCGACATTTTTCGCGCATGTTATGAGTATTACCCTACTCAAATACCTTTACATTCAAACAATAAAAAAACTCCGAATTCCGGAGTTTTACGTTTCTATGGCTTTGATTTAATCGGCATTCCTGTTCTTAGGAACCCTTTAGTCTCTACACCGCCTAATCCCTCTTTACCAGTAAGTGTATTGCGTAGAACATCCATTACGTTCACGCGATCCATAAAGGATGTCAGACTGATCTTTGAAACGATATAGACGGGGTCTAAGGCATGTATATTAATTCGAGCAGGTGAGCTCGCGAAATTTGAACCTACTTTTATTAACGATTCAAAATGCGATTGGCAGGCTCCTGCAAAGATCATCAAATGGTCAAGGTGTGTATATTTCCTTCTCACCTCTCTAACCGTTCTAATGAAATATTTTGTATGCCGATATGCATTCACATCAGAAACATCGCCTTTTGATTTCATATAGGCGTCATGCCCCGTTATGACGAGTATGTCTGGTCTGATTTCATCAACTAATGCCGGTACTTTTTCTGGCATTTCCGATTCCTTCATATGAATGCCGTACACGGGTACTCCAAGCTTTTTGTATAACTCCAGACATTTATTTAAATATAACGGGTCTCCGTCAATATGAAGCACTCTTCCTGGCAGCTCAAAATAAGACTGATCGTATTGATAGCCGTTTGTCGATAGATACTCTCTTTTTTGCCGCAGCAGATAATAATCTTGTCTGAATAATTTTAAGGATGACTCTTCTTTTTCTTTTTCAACTTGCCTATGTTCAGACATATGTTTGTCATCAACAACGAATAAGTCATCAACTGGTGCATCTGCCCATAGCCTGAGCTCTTCTCCAGCAAGTTCAGCAATAGTACGATCTTCACTAAACCCTATTACTCGAAAAAGAAGATCCCGCTTGTAAGAGTTTCTGCTTACAATTGATCCAATCTCTAGTTTCATTTTACTCCCCCTATTTGGAGTAATAAGCTCCTTAGCTCACATTATTCCTTTTATAAGAGTATGTGGAAACCGGGGGAAAAATGAGGTTTATTTTACAAGAGGCAAAAGAGCATCAGCCAACTTGCCAAATTCCTGTATGGATAACGTTTCACCTCTGCGTTTTGGATCGATATCAATGGAATCCAAAATCGTTTGAAGCTCTTCCTTCTTGTCTTTAGGTACAAGCTGGCTCGTCAGGTTGTTCCAAAGCGTCTTACGTCTTTGAGCAAACGATGACCTTACTACATTAAAGAAAAAGTCTTCATCTTTTACTGCAACAGCAGGCTCTTTTCGAAGCGTTAGCTTAATGACGGATGAATCTACGTTAGGAGCTGGAACAAAAACCGTTTTAGGCACTTTGATCATCGTTTCAGCCGTCGCATAATATTGGATTGCAATGGAAAGAGAGTTGTAATCTTTCGTGCCTGGTGATGCGGCAAGACGGTCCGCTACCTCTTTTTGAATCATACAGACAATGCCTCGAATAGGAAGCTTATCTTGAAGAAGTTTCATAATGATTGGTGTCGTAACGTAATACGGCAAGTTTGCCACAACCATCAGATCCTGCCCTTCTTCAAAATGCTCTTTTATCACAGCGTGTATATCTGCTTTTAAAACATCTGAATGAATGACCTCTACATGTGGGTATGGTGCGAGTGTTTCTTCTAATATAGGAAGAAGACGCTGATCAATTTCAAAAGCAACCGCCTTTTTGGAAGACCTCGCGATGAATTCAGTTAACGCTCCAATTCCAGGACCAATTTCAATTACTCCGGATTCCTCTGTCAGATCTGCTGCATTTACAATATTATTTAAGATATTGCGGTCAATCAGAAAGTTTTGTCCTAAACTCTTTTTAAAAGTAAAACCATGCTTCTCCAGTATGGCTTTTGTAGATTGGGGAGTGGATATATCTTTTCTCATTTGTTTCTATTCCTCCTCATTGCTATAAAGCGCCTTTAGGGCCTGTTCAAATTCTTCTGGTGTAACTCTGAACATATTTAGACGTTTATGTAATTGCTTGGCGTTCATATAGCCTATGCGCAGCTCTCTTCCAATCACTTCGCGTCTATGTTTTGAATCCGGGCCGCCCGTTAGACCAGCAGCTATTAGGTCTTCCCATAAAATGCTCTCGTTTTCAGTCTCTGCCATTTCTTCTCGAACATGCTCAAGCGCTTCAACAATTGCCTCTCTTGAAGCGTGTTCGACTCCAACGCCTTTGTCACCTTTAGCGAGTGCATCAGCCTTCGCTAGATAGGCATGCTTACAGCCAGGGACATGCTCTGAAATGATTTCTCGAATTCTTTTTCCTGGGAAGTCTGGGTCTGTGAAAACGATTATTCCTCTTGTCTCGTGGGCTCTTTTTATACGATTCAATGTATCTATACTAATTTCTGAACCATTTGTTTCTATTGTATCTGCTAAAACAGATCGTTTGATGGCAAGCGTATCGCTCTTTCCTTCAACAACGATAATTTCTTTTATTTTTTTCATGATTTCCTCCAAAACGGTGAAACCTTTTTAGGCATTGCAACGTCTAATTATTTGAACGAAAAAAACATCTTTTACTAGTATACCCCAGGCGTCAAGAAAGTCTAGGTTTACAAAGTAATGCCCTGTATATCGGGTGTACTTCTCTTATACTCTTTTCTAAAAGATTGTTATTTTGAAGCAGTTTGTTCAATTCTCTTCTCTGATAACTTGATTGGAGTGTAAGGTGTGTGCCTACCACCTGAGAACCTTCTCGCAAGGCATGCGACGAGGAAGTTACAATAGAATTTAACTTGTAGACGCAGGAGCAAGAAAACTTCCTTGTAGCGTGAAAGGTGAGACACTTATACGTGAAACGTAACGAATGTGGCTCACCGCCCGCCCCGCGGAAAGCGAGCACCTGGAACGGAAATCAACCACTTTCAAGAGCAACAAAGGGTGCGAAAACAGCCTTCTTTTAAAACGAGGCGCAAATAAAAAAGCACAGGGATTTTTCCCTATGCTTTCAAAAATTAATTAATAATACGAATTTTAACTGATTTTCTTCCCCAAGACTCTGCACGTGATTGTGAAGCAAAGAATACGTCAATCTTGTTACCCTTGATCGCCCCTCCAGTATCTGAAGCAATAGCATAACCATATCCTTCAACATATACTTTCGAACCAAGCGGAATCACATTAGGATCGACTGCGATAACTTTCGCATTCGGGTTAGATTTCAGGTTGAATCCAGTAGCTGTAATACCAGAACATCCTGCACAGTTAGCAGTGTAAGCAGTACTTGTAACCGTAATTTCTCTTCCGCCTGAACTGCTTGCTGAAGGTGATTTACTACGAGATACAACTGGCTGCGGTTTTGGAGCTGGTGGTGCCTTTGTCCCAACAGCAACAATTTTGTCAGAGCTATCTGTTAACGTTTTTTCGCTGATCAGTTTTCTGGAAACCTCTTTACCGTTTTCCACAACAACCTCAAAGCGTTTTTCAAGTTTGCCTTTTTTGCCTTCTTGCACAACACGCTCTTTGCCTTTTGTTAGACCACTGTCTTTGCGGTTAACAACAGCAAACGGTGTTTCTTCTTCCACTACATCGGTGACCTTTTCTACTCGGATGACTTCAACCTGCGTTTTGCCAGATATTTTAGCTGTTTTAGCAGGTGTTACTCGATCAATTTCACCTAATGATACCTTTTGTTGTTTCAAAAGGTCAGCGACGGTAGTCGAAGTGGTCCAAACTTGCTGAGCTTTTCCGCCCACAACAAGCTTAACCGGGAATGCTGATTCAATTTGGATCTTCCCTTGATCCTTTATGTCAGCAGTGAGATTTGGCTTGATAGAATCATGCTCATTAAGCGTAAGCTGCTGTTCCTTCACGAATTGTTCAACAGTCTTTGCTGTCGTCCAAATCGTTTTATCCTTGCCATTAACGGTAAGGATAACTTGCTTCGCTTCTGTATAATCAACCTTCATGTTATCTGTAACCTTGGCATTAAGACCTGGTTTTACTAAATCATGCTGGTTAGGTTTTATGTTTTGTTCGCTTAAAAATTCTCTAACCGTATTGGCATGTGTCTTCACTTCAGTTTTCTTTCCGTCTTTCATAAGCGTTACTTCAGCTTTCGTAGTTTCATAACCTACGAATCCGGTAGTTACCGCTAAAACGAGAAGAGCAACGATCGAAAGATAAACTTTCTTTCTTGTGATACTTGAGAATAAAGCTGTAATATTCCTATACATTCAATTTCCTCCCCTACAAGGACTGCATTATAAATATCTTTTTTCTCTCTGTCAAATCACCCTCCTTTTCGTCCTGAATTGACCCAAGGCAATTATGAACGGAAAAGAAGGAAAAAGGGAAGAAAAACCGTTTGACAAATTTCCCGTCCCTTTTGTCAATTCTTGAAAGATTAACGCGATATTTCTCATGCTTTGCTAGTTTCCGACAACATCCCCTATTGAGAAATGTTAAAAATTTGAAACGCGTTGTCGGAAGTTTTCTTTATGATGTCTTCAAGCGGAAGATCTTTTAGTTCAGAAAGTGTTTCAGCGACATACTTTACATAAGATGGTTCATTTCTTTTTCCTCTTAATGGATGAGGACTTAGATAAGGACAATCCGTTTCAATCAAAAGCCGGTCCATCGGAATCTCTGTAGCAACTTCCTTTACCTTCTTTGCATTCTTGAACGTTACTGGTCCACCAAAACTTATGTAGAAATTCATATCCATGCATTGACGGGCAACTTCGATGCTTCCGCTGTAGCAGTGCATGATACCGCCAACCTCATGGGCTTCTTCCTCTTTCAATATGTCAACTACATCTTGCGTTGCTTCACGATTATGAATCACAATCGGAAGCTTCACCTTTTTTGCGAGTCGGATTTGGCGTCTGAATACCTCTTTTTGAACATCTGCAGGCGACTTGTCCCAATGGTAATCTAATCCCATCTCGCCAAGAGCGACAACTTTTGGGTGCGCTGCAAGTTCTTCGATCCAAGCCAAATCTTCGTCTGTCATATCAATCGCGTCTACGGGATGCCAGCCTACGCAAGCATAAATAAAGTCGTATTCTTCAGCAAGTTGCATCGCACCTTTTATGGTTTCGCGGTCAAAGCCGACAACCACAATATGTGTTACGCCTTCATCTAACGCCCGTTGAATAACCGCCTCGCGATCCTCTTCAAACTGTGTTGCATTTAAATGTGCGTGTGTATCAAACATAGTGTACAATCCTTTCAACTTTACAAATCTTATCACATTTTCCATTCATTCGGGTAACAGTAGCATTACAAGTTAGTTACATCGTGGGTATTAAGTCCTATTTTCCGCGGTAAAAATCGTGTTTATTCACTATCTTCCGCCCTAAAAAAGCAAAAAGCAGGGATAAACTCCCCGCTTTTTGTTGTTATTTTACTTTTGCACCGTTTGGAAGTGAAGGGTCTACTGTAGCCAATGTTAATTGGCCATCAGAAGAACCGGCTAAAATCATTCCTTGCGATAGTTCACCACGTAATTTAACAGGTTTCAAGTTCGTCACGCAAATCACTTTTTGACCTACAAGCTCATCCGGTTTATAGAACTGAGCGATTCCCGAGACTACTTGGCGCTTTTCATATCCAAGATCCAATTGAAGCTTTAGTAATTTATCTGCTTTTTTTACAGGTTCTGCTTCAATTACGGTAGCTACGCGAAGATCAACCTTCATAAAATCATCAATCGTGATCTCAGGCTTTTCTTCAGCAGCAGGTGCTTCTTCTTTTTTCGGCTCTTCAACCGCTGGAGTTGAAGTACCGCCCATTGAATTTTTAATAAACTCAACTTCTGCTTCCGTTTCTAAGCGAGGGAAGATCGGGTCTCCTTTTTCCACCGCAGTACCCGCAGGAATCGCACCAAATTCCTTCAGTGTATCCCAATCTGTAATGCTCTTGTCTTTCAAACCTAACTGGCTCCAGATCTTTGCTGGTGTTTCTGTCATAAACGGCTGAATGAGAACAGAAACGATACGGATTGATTCTGCCAAATGATACATAACGCTTGCAAGTTCACCTTGTTTTGCTTCATCTTTTGCTAAAACCCATGGCTGTGTTTCATCAATGTACTTGTTTGTACGGCTTACTAATTGCCATATCGTTGAAAGCGCGATTGAGAACTCAAGCTTTTCCATCGCTTCTTCTGTTTTTCTTACTGTTTCTAAAGCAAAGTCTTGAAGCGTTCCGTCAAACTCGGTGACTTTCCCTTCATATGAAGGAATCTTACCGTCAAAGTATTTTCCAATCATGGCAATCGTACGGTTCAGCAGGTTTCCGAGATCGTTTGCTAAGTCAGCATTTACTCTGTCAACAAAACTTTCCGGTGTAAACACGCCATCAGAGCCAAATGGCACCTCACGAAGCAAGTAATAGCGAAGCGGATCTAATCCATAACGGTCGATTAGAACATTAGGGTCCACTACGTTTCCTTTTGATTTAGACATTTTACCGTCTTTCATCAATAACCAGCCATGTGCAATAACTTGCTTTGGAAGCGGAAGATCTAGCGCCATCAACATGATTGGCCAATAGATCGTATGGAAACGAACTATTTCTTTACTCATTAAATGAACATCAGCCGGCCAGTATTTTTGATATTTTTCATCGTTCTCACTGCCATACCCTAGAGCCGTAATATAGTTAGATAATGCATCAATCCACACATAAATAACATGTTTTGGATTTCCCGGTACTTTTACACCCCAGTCAAAAGAAGTACGTGATACTGCAAGATCTTCTAACCCCGGTTTAATAAAGTTGTTTATCATTTCGCGTTTTCTTGATTCCGGGAAGATAAATGCCGGGTTTTCTTCGTAATATGCCAACAACTGATCCGCATACTTGCTCATACGGAAAAAGTAGCTTTCTTCTTTAACCTTTTTCACTTCACGTCCGCAGTCAGGACATTTACCGTCTTCAAGCTGACGTTCTGTAAAGAAAGACTCACAATCTGTACAATACCAGCCCTCATACTCACTTAAGTAAATATCATCCTGATCAAGAAGCTGTTGAAAGATCTTTTCGACAGATTTTTTGTGTCGCTCATCGGTAGTACGAATATAATCATCATAAGAGATGTCCATCTTTTTCCAAAGAGCTTTAATATCTTCAACGATGCCGTCTACATATTTTTGAGGGTGAAGACCTTGTTCGTTTGCTTTCTTTTGAATCTTTTCTCCATGCTCATCCGTTCCTGTCAGATACATAACGTCAAAACCTTTTAATCGTTTGTATCGAGCCATTGCATCCCCTGCAGTTGTTGTATATGCATGACCAATATGAAGTTTGCCGCTTGGATAATAAATAGGTGTTGTAATGTAGAATGTTGGTTTCGCCAATCGTGCCGCCTCCTCAAAATAGTTACCTTATAGTAAAGAAAACTTGGCTGACGCCAATCTTTCGCGTCAGCCTTAGTTGCGCTTATACTATTAACCTAAACTTGTGCCACTTCGAAAAACATCGTGCTAACTAGTTATACTTTCTAATAGTGGAAAAAAAGCCCCACGATTTAGGGACCATTTGTTCTTTACATTTAGGAAAAAAATTACTTTAACGGAAAATGTATCTTTTTACAAAAACTATAAAAAACTGTTTGCATTAGGACATAAAAGTAAAAAAGTAAGCGAAAGATTTCTATGTAAATACTTTCATTATTCTCTTTTCTTCCTTCAAAATATACCTAAAGCATAGAAAGTGTGTCAAGGCATAGAAGCCAATGGTCGGAAAGGGAAATTTGGATAGTATTTTTTCGTTGTTAGTTTTGTCGAAATTTGACGTTTTATTTTATCGGTATTTCCAGTTAATTTTTTTCATCTTTTACACATTCTTGAATTTTTTATGACAATATATGAATATATCTTCCAATTAAGGGTTTGGGAAGTATTATAATATGGGTATAGTCTAGTAAATTCATTGGTAAAAGTTGAAAAAATGTTTAAGTCAAAACTATTGACGACAATTGGAAATCTTGGTAAGATGTTCTCGTAGGATTTTGTCGAATTCTGACGATTTAAATAGATAGGGAAATCTTTTTATATATCTGGGAGGAGAGATTTTATTATGAAATCTACAGGAATTGTACGTAAGGTGGACGAACTAGGACGTGTCGTTATTCCGATCGAATTGCGCCGTACTTTAGGAATTGCAGAGAAAGACGCTTTAGAAATTTATGTTGATGATGACCGCATCATCCTTAAGAAATACAAGCCGAACATGACTTGTGCAGTAACTGGGGAAGTTTCTGATGACAACTACACTGTTGCAGGCGGAAAGATCATCCTTAGCCGTGAAGGTGCTAAAGAAGTAATGGATGAGCTTCAAAAGCAATTACAAACATCAAAATAAGCATAAAAAACAAGAGCCTTCGATTTAGAAGGCTCTTTTCCTTTGTCTAAAACATTTTAAATTTGAATCTTAGTTGCTTTTGATAGTAGTTGATTTCCGTTTCAGATGCTCGCTTTCCGCGGGGCAGGCGGTGAGCCACATTTGTACGTTTCACTCTTAAGCGTCTCACCTGCCCGCCTGTCCCGCAGGAGTCTCGCATCTTGCACTGCAATCAACTTGCAGTGAAGAGAATGAACAAGAATGACCTAGTAGCAACAATCTATTAGAAAAAAGCTGTTGCTGTTTCCCTAATCATTTGATGCTTTGAAAGTAATTGTTCACCGTTTTAGGATACTTGCTATCCTCAGCTTGTTGCATTTTAGCTATCTTGCTCCCTTTAGAGAAGAGACTACAACCCGTGATACTCCTGATAGACTTCCCGTTTTGGTACGTTTCGGTCTACTGCTGCTAATTTTATTGCTTCTTTTGGTTTTTCGCCTTTTTCTACGTAATGTTCTACGTGATCTTTTACTGATAAAGGTTCCCACCATTGTTCTTGCTCTTCTGCTTCGAATTCTTTATGTCCGCTGCCTTCTACTACTAAACAGAACTCACCTCGAATTTCTGTGTCTCCTTGGCTGAAGAACTCAGATACTTCTTGTAAGGTTCCGCGAGTTATTTCTTCATATTTTTTTGTAAGTTCACGAACGACTGCAATGTTTCGGTTTTCTAAAACTACGCTCATCGCTTGAAGTGTTTCTTTTAAGCGATGTGGAGCTTCGTAAAACAAAAGGGTGGAAGGAAATCGTTTTAAGTTTTCTAGCTCTGCCTTCTTTTCCTTTTTCCCTCTTGGCAGGAAACCATAGAAGGTAAAAAGCTCTGTATTCAGTCCTGATGCAACAAGTGCAGGAAGTGCTGCATTTGCTCCTGGAAGCGGAATAACGGCAATCTTTTCTTCTACGCATTGAACAACGAGCTCGTAGCCTGGATCAGAAACACCTGGCATTCCTGCATCTGTCACGAGTGCAATTTGTTTACCGTCTTTTAACTCTTCTAAAAGCTTTTTGCCGCTTTGCTGTTTATTGTGATCGTGATAGCTCGTTAAAGGAGTGTTGATCTCAAAGTGATTGCACAGCTTTTTTGTTTGTCTTGTATCTTCTGCTGCAATGAGATCCGATTCTTTTAAGATACGAATCGCACGGTAAGTCATATCTTCTAAATTACCGATCGGTGTTGGAACCAAGTACAGCATGCCGCCATCGTTATCATTTCCGTAGCTCTTTTGCTGCCACATATGAAACACTTCCCTCTTTTATCATTCTTTCTTTTTCAGCTCGATTGAGTTTCTTAACTGCAAACTCCATACGCATCGCTTCCTGTTTCGTTGAAAAAGATTTTTGGAAAACAAGTTTTAGAGGACCTCTTCCCCTCGTATACTTAGCACCTTTTCCTTCTTTATGCTTCTCTAGACGTTTAGCCAAATCATTTGTATAGCCTGTATAATAAGTTCCGTCTCCACATTCTAAAATATACAAAAAGTGATTATCTTCCTTCTTCACCATAGAACATCCTCTTTAAATGATCCGTGTATTGGCCGTCTTCACCATATACCGTTATCGGGGGTAAAATATGCAGATCTGGTTTGCCGTTCTTCATTCCTTCTATTAAAAGCATGTTAGCTTCACTGCCCGCTTTCGGATAAATGAGCTGTAATTTCTTTGGTTCGAGTTTGTACTGTCTCATATAAGCTAAGATTTCCATCAATCTGTTCGGCCGATGGACCATCGCCACCTTTCCGCCTTGTTTCACGAGCTGGCTGCTGACGCGTATGACATCTTCTAGCGAACAATGAATTTCATGACGAGCAAAGGCGAGGTGTTCATTTTGATTAAAATCTTCTTCATGCAGAGACGCAAAATATGGCGGGTTGCATGTGAGCGCATCGAATGTACCATGGCCATATGTAGCTGGAGCGTCTTTGATGTCTCCCAAGTCCATTTGTATCTGTTTCTCTAAGTTGTTTAGCTCTACACTTCTCGTTGCCATACTGTGTAATCTATCCTGAATTTCGACTCCAGTAATGTTTGCTTTTGAGCGTTTGCTTAACAAAAGCGCAACGGCGCCGTTTCCACTGCATAGGTCGACGATTCTCCCTTTTTGAATAGGTACCCAAGCAAATCGGCTAAGTAAAACGGCATCAAGTGAAAACGAAAAAACAGAGGGACTTTGTATAATCTTTAAATCTTCATGCACTAAAAAATCAATCCGCTCATCTGGCAGGAGTTGTTTTTCCATGGTAATTCCCCCTTTCTTCTATATAATAAGTTTTTAGTTTTTTTAAATTGTTAATGAAGCGCAATTTCCAACTAGACCTCTGCTTTTCTTTTTAGAAGGAAGGTTTTTTCTATAGATTGCTGCTTACAAAGCATTGTAATAGTTCATTATCTTCATTGAAAAGTTGATTGGAGTGCAAGGTGCGAGACTCCTGCGGGACAGGCGGGCAGGTGAGACACTTAAGAGTGAAACGTACAAATGTGGCTCACCGCCTGCCCCGCGGAAAGCGAAGCACCTGGAGCGGAAATCAACACTATCAAGATCTACAAAGAAAACTCCAAACTTTAAACACAGCCATATAAAAAGAAGCCTTCCCATTTGGAAAGGCGTTTATTTCTTATTTAAAAATGAAAGACAAAACAAACAATCTCCCTCTGAACGTACACTGCCATAATGAAGGTTGCAAATGTGGAATCCTTCTTGGTAGAGACGTGCCAGGTTATCATAGCCCTCACCGATATCAGTAGGCTCTTTTTTGGCTTTAGAGGCTGAAGACTTTTTAACCGAATTCCGCTTTTGGTCAGCATTCAGCTTGTTTCGCAGATTATCATTTTCCATCACGAGATGGTGGTTTTCTTCAATGAGTGCAGCCAAATGGGTCTTGAAATCTTCCAGTTGCTGTGACAGCACCGTGATTTGCTCTTCCATCTGTACTACGCGGGAAAATATTGTTTTCTTTTCCACGAATTCCACCTCTTTTACTCTGTTGCCTGACTGAATAGTTCCTCTCTCTTACCTGCAAGCTCGTCCAAAGTGAACTCGGTTGTTCTTTCCATTGCAGGAATGTTCACTTGAATGATCTTCTCAAGCAAGTTCAAGCCGACAACGCGACCAACACCATGAGGGGTCATAATTTCTTCACCAACATCAGGCATTTCTTCTTTTGCTTCTTCATAATAGTCGTTTTCGTACTTCAAACAGCACATCAAACGGCCGCATAGACCTGAAATTTTAGCAGGATTTAATGAAAGGTTCTGATCTTTTGCCATCTTAATCGATACTGGCTCAAAATCTCCCAGGAATGTAGAGCAGCAAAGCATTCGGCCGCATGGACCTATTCCGCCAAGCATTTTCGCTTCATCCCTAACACCAATCTGCCTGAGTTCAATTCTTGTTCGGAAGATAGAAGCCAGGTCTTTTACCAGTTCACGGAAATCAATTCTTCCGTCTGCTGTAAAATAAAAAATGATTTTGTTACGATCGAACGTATATTCCACATCGACAAGCTTCATATCCAGCTTATGTTCGATGATTTTTTCCTCACAACTTTGAAACGCTTCCTTAGCAGCTGCTTTATTTTCATCTACAGACAAAATGTCTTTCTGTGTCGCGAGCCGAACGACTTTCTTTAAAGGAAGAACAACATCATTCTCCCCGACTAGTTTCTTATCGATAACTACCTTGCCATATTCTATTCCACGCGCTGTTTCCACAATGACAAACGCGTCTTTTTTCACTTCAAGGTCGCCGGGGTCGAAATAATAAACTTTACCCGCCTTTTTAAAGCGGATTCCCACTACCTCATACAAGGTTTTATCCCTCCCGTAATCGTAAAACCAACTGCTCCATCGCCATCAGGGGGCTGACGTTGCTCCTGAGTCTAGCTTGAGCAGTCAGTATAGCTTGCAGAGCTTCACCCGTCTTTTTTTGCGAAGTGTGAAGAGCCTGCTGCTCTAATGCTTGAAGCTGATCGAAAAACACAACGTTTTCCGAGTTTGATAAATGTATAGATAAAAGATCTCGATACCAGATCAAAAGTAAGTTTAACGCTAAACGCAACTGATCTTTTTCTTTAAAAAAACTTAAATACTGATCTTGCAGAATAACAAGACAGTAATCCGGCCGTAGCCGCAAGTCCTCCGTTAATTGTATCACTTTGGCTCTCGCTTGTGCAAACCACTCTTCCCTACAAATTTCGAGCGCTTCTGCATAATCCGACGTTAAGGAAGACGCTAATAGAGCAATCGGCTTCGGTATATCTTCCTGAAGTAATTTTTCTAAGATCCCTTGTGGCGGAAGGGCTGAGAAGGACAAAGTCTGAGCTCTAGAACGTATGGTATCGAGCAAACGATGAACCTGTTCTGTTAAGAGAATAGCAATCGTATCTGCACCAGGCTCTTCTAAAAACTTTAAAAGACTGTTCGCAGCTTGCACGGTCATCTTGTCAGCGTGCTCAATAATGTATACTTTTTTTGAGGACTCCATGCCGCTATAGGCAAATTCCTTTTGCAAGCCTCTGATCTGATCGATCTTAATGTTCTGCCCGTCTGGTGTGATGATATGAACATCAGGATGGTTTCCTGACGTAATCCTCTTGCAGTTCGGACAGCTCTCGCATGGATTACCTTCCTCCGCATTTCTGCAAAGAAATGTTTTTGCAAGTACAGTTGCAATCGCCATCTTACCGGTTCCATGTGCTCCTTCAAAAATATATGCATGAGCAAGGCGCTGTTTTTTTATACTGTTTTTTAATAACTTCACAACACGATGCTGTGTTTTGCTGCACTCTTCCCAGCTCACCATATTCCACTCACCTACTACGTATATAGATTCACTAACAATCCTTTTATTTCTCCAATTTTATCGAGCAGCGTAATCGGCTCTTTTTCTTGGCTCAATACAGCCTCTGTCAAAAGAATCAGCTGTTCATCTACTTCTTTTACAAGGCTCAGCGTTCGTGATCTGCCTTGCTCGTTCCAGCTTTTGTTTTGCTTTAGCTGCATACCGAAATCAACTGCTTCTTTTACGAAGCGTTGAACTAAATTTTTATAAAGCTGCAGATCGCGTACTGTTTGTGATTGCATCAGTCTTTTGCTTTGATTTTCTATATCACCTAACAGTCTTGTTAACTGTTCGGATTGTAACTTTTCACTTTGTTTGGATACGGCTTCACCAAAAGAAAGAGAAGGCTTTTTACCTGTCTTACCGTCGTTCTGTTTTGTTTCAAGAACTGGTCTAATATCTTGGCCGATTTTCATAATTACCCCTCAATTTGTTTTTAAAATTGCTGAAAGTTTTCTACCGGCAGAACAAACACGGTTGCGCCGCCTACTTCAACTTCTACTGGGTATGGCACATAAGCATCTGCGTTGCCGCCCATCGGTGAAACGGGAGCAACCATCTGATTACGGCTTTTGCAGTTCTCACGGATAATTTCCATTACATCCTCGATTTGAGCATCTTCCACACCAATCATAAACGTTGTATTTCCAGCTTTTAAAAAACCGCCTGTTGTCGCGAGCTTTGTGGCACGGTAACTTTTATCAACAAGCGCATCCTGCAATCTATTGCTGTCTTTATCTTGAACAACGGCTATAATCATCTTCATGGCAAATGCCTCCTTTTACTTTTCCTTATGATTCGATAAAAGTTGATCCAAATCCTTCGCGATCTCCTTGAACACTTCGTCAGGATTCTGTTCGCCATTTATTCGAACAATACGGCCAGTCTGTTTAGAGAAAATATGTTCAAATCCTTCTCTAACAAGTTCATGATACGTAAGATCTTTTTGTTCAATTCTGTCGAGATTTTCTGTTCCGTAGCGAGCTTTCATACGTTCTCTGCCAACTTCAGGTGACACATCTACAAAATAACTGCGATCCGGTACAAGTCCGCTCGTTGCAATGTTGTTTACTTGAAGCACAGATTCTTCTCCTACACCAAGACCAAACCCTTGGTAAGCTATAGATGCATCAACGAAACGGTCGCACAGCACAACTTTTCCTTCCTCTAGTGCTGGGAGTATCTTTTCATGAACATGCTGTGCACGTGATGCCGCATAGAGTAGCACTTCCGTAAGGTCATGCATTTCTTTATGTTCTGGATCCAAAATAAGCGCTCGAATTTTATCGCTGATTCGTGTTCCACCCGGTTCGCGTGTTTGAATAAAATCGATCTTCTGTTTCTTAAAATATTCTGCAACCTTCGCGATCTGAGTTGTTTTACCAGACCCGTCAGGACCTTCTAATGTTATAAATAAACCTTTCACTGTTAATGCCCCTTATGTTCTATCAAAAACATACATCTGTTCGTGCCCGAATGTTCCCTGAAACCGAGCACCTTTCTTTTTCAATAAAGAAAACTGATGAATGTGTTTCGAAGTAATTTGTTCCCCTTTTGCGATCAATGGAATTCCTGGTGGATATGGAATAATGGCATCAGCAGCAATCAGCCCTTCTGCTGCCTCAATCGAAATAGGTTTTGCTTTTATCCGTTTCATTTCACGATAAGAAAGTGCTAATCTGCTGACTGATGATAAAGCATGTATAGTCTCACCATGCAGCTGACTTGCTTTATAACTCTGAAGTTGATTGGATATCTTTTCGAATACTTTTTTTAGATCTTCTAAATGAGGAATCCGTCCTAGCGGAAAGACAAACAAAACATTACGATCATCTGCGAGCTCGGTAAATAATCCTTCATTTTCAAATAACATCTGTAGCTCATATCCTGATATTTCCCTGTCAGACTGGACAGTAACCTTTAGTGGATCAAGTACATAATCATTAGGCACAGACTTAACTTCAAGGTGCGGAAGTGAATGGATAAATTCTCTTAGGTTCAAAGTTTGATTAATGATGTTATCTAACTCGATATTACTGAGATTTTCAAGAAAAAGCCGGCTCAAATCAAGTGAAGCCATAATAAGGTAGGATGGGGAACTCGATTGAACCATCTGTAACGCATGAGATAAGCGCTGGATATCTACTCGATCGCTGTTCACATGTAAATAGGCACCCATCGTAAGAGCAGGAAGTGTTTTGTGCGCAGATTGCACCACCATGTCTGCTCCTTTATGTATCGAGCTTTTCGGCATATCTTTTAGTCCATAGTGTGCTCCATGCGCCTCATCTACTAGTACGATACCCCCGACCCTATGAATAAGTTCAGCGATTTCTGTGATGTCTTGCTGCATACCGTAATAAGTAGGGTTTGTTAGAATGATTCCTTTTACACCGTGATACATTTCAACAGCTTGTCTAACCGTTTGAAGTGACACTCCTAATGGATAGCTGCCATCTTCGTCGATTTCAGGCTGCAGAAATACAGGTGTGACTCCAGCTAGCTCGAGTCCATTCAGCACGGATTTATGACAGTTTCGTTGTACCAAAACGATATCTCCCTCTATAAAGGAAGAGAGGATCATCGCATGATTGCCCGAAGTACTTCCACCGACAAGAAAATAACTCTTCTCGACTTGGTAAAACGATGCTAATAACTTTTGTGCTTCTAAAATAGGACCCTCTGGGTGATGCAGATCATCCAGTCCTGTTAGTTCTGTTACATCCAGCGGTAAGACAGACTGAAAAAAAGGTGCCGCCGTCTTTTCAAACAGAAGCCCATTTTTATGACCAGGCACATGAAAAGACCATTTATTTTTATGAATATGATTGATTAACGCTTCGTATAGCGGTGCTTGCTTCATCTTTTATTCCTTTTGTTTTCACACTTTTTTCGTTCCATATATACTTTTATTCTATCATAGTTTCATGTTCTACGAATTTGCAGCAACAAAAAAACAGGCTATCGATCAGCCTGTTTTTCACGAAGACGCGTTTACTAATTTTAATTTTCTCAATTGCGATAAGTAATGTTTATAATATTCATCATTTGTTTTTGCGGTAAGGATTTTCTGTTCACATTCTCGGCAAATAAATTGATGAAGAATGTGTAATCCCCGATCCTTCTGTTCTTCACATACCATACAATTTTCCCCGTACTGTCGTGTCGCTTTCATTCTTCCACCTCCATAATGCCATTGTTGCCAGAATTGTTTATTCATATACGTTTTTTCAGATTATTTTAGGTTCTTTAAAATGTATGAAACTCTGGGCTTTGTTGTGTCTGTCTCTATACAAAACGATAAAATAAACCGAGTTCACGTCTTCATGGTTGCTAAATCCCCGATGTGCAAGGATTTGAAACTAATCGATGTGCAGAAATAGAGAGTTTGAGTGCATTTTGAGGGCGACGTGGGTTTAGGGTGTTGAGTGGTGTTAATCCAGATTGCTTTTTTTGATGTAAGTGGTAATGATTTTTAGCTGGTTGAAGTTATAAATCAGCTTATCTGTATTGCACTTATGTCGAAAATCGGATAAATTTTTTTATAAGCGGATATATAGACCGTATACGCGGATATATCTTACATTACCTTGGATATATTCAGGATTACCGCGGAATTGTGTCTGTATTGGAGGAGAAGAGCGTTGCGAAGACGTAATGAGGGGAAAGTTTTCATTACTTGCATCGAGAATCAGCTACTTCCATCTTATTTTTGAGCGATTTTTGCAGATTTCGTTAAAGAATAGACCGAAAAGAAGATGGCTGTGGCCATCTTCTTCCTTTTTTATAGGTTTAAGACCATGCTGGTGGCAAAAACGAATCTAAGTCGAAACGGATTAAATAGAATATAGGCGATTCGCTATATATCGACAACTGAAACTAGCCCTATACCCTCCAAGCTTACTTCACCCTAGTCACCTTTTAATCTGAAGTTTAGCGAATGCCAAACCACCTTATTTCTTTTTCAAACACAAAAAAAAAGAAGATGGATTTTCATCCATCTTCCTCATTTGCCTAGCGACGTCCTACTCTAACAGGGAGAGACCCCCAACTACCATCGGCGCTGAAGAGCTTAACTTCCGTGTTCGGTATGGGAACGGGTGTGACCTCTTCGCCA